>NZ_JBFUME010000010.1:0-172740 GCF_054049535.1 Aeromicrobium sp. P5_D10 | reverse complement strand
CAACAACCAAAAAGGCTGCCGATCAAAACCGACGGGGTACTACCAATTAATCTCATCGACTTTTGACACACTGTTGAGTTCTCAAGAATCAGACGCTCACCACCCATCAATCCCAAAGGACATCAGGCACGGGGCAACTGGCCAAACAATTCAACTTACTTGCGGTCCGTCTCCGGGCGTATGAACACCGTGCCGTTGACCGCTTCAGAAGAAATTGGAGTGAGCACCGAGCAACCGGCCTGTTCAGGCCTTCCGCTCCGCCGTGCTGTCCAACAAGAAGAACATTACGGGGTCGTTTCATGAACGGTCAAATCGGGTCCCCGTGGCCCACATCACACATTGAACATTGGCTGGAATGGCAGGTTCACCGCACGAATCGGTACTCGGGCCCGCCGCGCCATGATAGGAGGCGGCAAAACAGCCTAAGAAGCGACTGAGAGCGGAATCCTTGCGCATGACTGCGCGTTGGGATGAGTACAAGCACAAACTGTGGGAGGCGCATCGTGAGCACCAGGATCGGCAACACCAACGTCGAAGGCAAAGACAGCGTGGGCATGTACCTCGCTGAGATTGCACGTACTCCCCTGCTCGGTGCCGAACAGGAAGTCGAGCTCAGCAAGACCGTCGAGGCGGGTCTATACGCCCGCCATCTCCTGGAGGAGGGGCGGGTAGGACGCAAGAAGGGTGGCGCGCCGAAGTGGGCCACAGAAGAAGAACTCACCTGGCTCGCTGAAGAAGGTGAGCGCGCAGTACAGACCTTCATCCAGGCGAATCTACGCCTGGTCGTGTCGATCGCCCGCAAGTACGGTCGCTCGGCAATGCCGATGCTGGACCTCGTGCAAGAAGGCAACACGGGACTCATCCGTGCGGTCGAGAAGTTCGACTATTCCAAAGGCTTCAAGTTCTCCACATATGCGACCTGGTGGGTACGTCAGGCGATCACCCGCGGCATCGCGCAGCAAGCGCGTGTCGTACGTCTCCCCGTGCACGTCGTCGAGGAACTGAATCAGGTCACGGCAGCACGTCGCAACCTCGAACGGCAGTTGGGCTACGACCCCGAACCGGCCGAGATCGGCTTGGAGCTCGGCATGGACGTTGACCGAGTCATCGACCTGATGGCCTGGGGACGCGATCATGTCAGCCTCGACTCCCCCGTCGACGAGGACGGCGACACGTCACTGGGTGATCTGATTGCCCGCGAAACCCAGCCCGGTCCTGACCTGGCGATGCTGAGCCATGAGTCACGTCACCTGATCGCAGAACTCGTCGATCATCTCGGTGAACGTGAAGCCGATATCGTGCGAGCCCGCTACGGCCTGCTCGATGGTCGTCAGCAAAAGCTTGCCGATATCGGCAAGCGGCACGGCATCTCCGCAGAGCGCGTACGTCAACTCGAGCGTGAAGCCCTCGCCACATTGCGCCGCATTGCCGATCCCGATCTGGCGGCTTAGCCAGCCAGCGCGGAGGCCCTGACCAGGAGCTCGTCCCAGATACCCCCGACGATGCGGACGAGCTCCTTCTGAGAACCGGTGTTGTCGATCACGAGATCGGCGGCACCGGTTCTTTCTTCGCGTGATGCCTGTGCGGCGATACGCGCGCGTGCATCCGACTCGCTCATCCCCCGGATCTGGGTGAGACGTTCAACCTGGGCCTCGACCGGAATGTCGACGACCAGAACGACATCGCACTGAGCCGCGGCGCCCATCTCCACGAGCAGCGGATTGTCGTGGACCACGATGGCATCGGGCCCAGCTGTGGCCTCCCGGCTCTCGCCCAGCTGACGAATGGCCGGATGAGTGATCGCATTGAGATCGCGGAGTGCATCCGGATCGGCGAAGACAATGGCCCCGAGGGCCGGACGATCCAGGCTCCCGTCGGGAGCGAGCACGTGCTGGCCGAAACGTTTGGCGATCTCGGTCAGTGCAGGACTCCCGGGCTCGACAATATCGCGCGCCAATTGGTCATAGTCGATGACGACCGCGCCATGATCTGCCAGAAGAGCACTGACTGTGCTCTTGCCCGAACCGATTCCACCTGTCAGACCGACCTTCAACATGCGGGTCAATCTAGCGCGTGGCCGCAGTTCCGTACGTCGTGACATGGACGTGGTCCATGTGGTTGGCCGTGGCACCGCCGCGGCTACTCATCCCACGCCAGCTCGCCGAGGTCGCCGGACGCCAGATTCGCTGACGCCAGATCAGGTACTCGATGCCGAGTTCTGCTCGATTCTCCTGCAAGAAGGCGGCGATCTCATTGCCGAGATCGCTTGAGACCATGATGTCGAGTGAGTGGCCCGTGGCGTGCTCGCCACGACCGGCCAGACCGCCGTAGCGGACGATCGACGGGAATTTGGCGCACACCGCGCGATGCACCTTGATCGTGTCGGGCTGCAAGCCGCGCTCAGATCCGGAACCCGAAGCGCAGGGTGCCGTGCCCAGGGGCATTTCCTTGGCCAGGCCCGAGGTCTTAACCCACCGGGGCAAACCCTTGTGCATGATCTCGGTCCAATCACCCTTGTTCTTGCCGGTGATGTCGACCGATTCGCCGTAGGCGACTTTGGCCAGGACAGGTGAAGACTTCTTCGCCGAGGCGTGGATGTCGAGGTCGGTGACGGCGTAACGCAGCCCCTCGATCTGCTCTTCCACATCGGCGACATTCGGCAGCGGAGGCCGTTCAGCGCTGCGGCTGACCTTCGTGGGCACCGTGCTGGACATGACCGACGCTGCAGCAAACCGATCCTTGCTCACGGTCGGGGCGGCATCGATCGAACCAGCACCTTGCACCACGACTCCGGCGACGACTCCGCCGATTGCCAGGGCACCTAGAGCAGGCAGGACAATTCGGGTCGGACGAGAGCGACGCGTACGTACTTTGGGTGCAGCGTGCTTGTGGCGTGAATCTGCCACGGATGACCACCTTGTGCCTAGGCGAAATCTGGCTCAGCGTCCGAGTCAAGCATACTGTGACCGCCAGATCACATCAGGCCCCCGATTTCAGCGGCGCGATGTGACCGACGTCTCATGATTCCAGAGGATATTGCGTTGCCGAATGTTTTGACCGCCCCCCAGAGCGAGTCGCAGCAACGTCGATTCGCCGGCTCCTTGGCGGCAGCGGGAGTAGTCGAGGGTGATCGGGTCGTGCTATCGATTCCGGGCAGCGCGGGCTATGTGAGCGCTGTGCTCGGAGCAGCACGGTCCGGAATTGTCCCTGTCCCGCTCGATCCGCGCCTCACGCCACATGAACGCAGCGCCATTCTCGCCGACGTCGCGCCCGCGTTGGTCATCGACGAGACCGCGGAGCTGGAGCGTCTTCTACAAGGCCCGGAGGAGACCTCGCTCCCGTCCTACCCCCGATGCCGTCCCATGCATTTCACCTCGGGCACGACCGGGCGTCCGAAGGGCGTGTGGTCGGGCCTCTTCACCGACGAACACGCTGCGGCACTCGCGCTCGAGGAGCGCCAATTGTGGGAATTCAACGCCGCCGACCTGGATCTGGTGGTGTCGCCGATCTACCACTCCGCACCCCTGCGCTTCGCCATGGGAACCCTCCTGGCCGGCGGCGCGATAGCCGTGCTGCCGAAATTCGATCCCGCCAATTTCGCCACAGCCATCCAAAGTCTGCGCCCCACGACCATGTTCTGCGTGCCCGCCCACCTGCAGCGACTATTCGCCTGGTTGGACGAGACTGGCACCGCATTGGACACAGCGTGCTTCCGACTCGTCGCCCACGCCGGAGCGGCGTGCCCCGAGCCGGTGCGACGCCGCACCCACGCCCAGTTCGGCGTCGACTCGGTCTGGGAATTCTACGGATCCACCGAGGGCCAATTCACCGCCTGTCGAGGCACTGAGTGGGTCGAGCACCCGGGCACCGTGGGACGGGCCCGTCCTGGCCGGACCATGACGACAGACGACGAGGGACAACTCTGGTGCACAGTTCCACCGTGGGCCCGCTTCACATACTGGAACGCTCCCCAGCAGACCGCTGCGACGTGGCGGGACACTCCGGACGGCCCGGCGTTCACTGTCGGTGACCTCGGCCGGGTCGAGGACGGGTTGGTCTATTTGGACTCACGCCGTGAAGACCTCATCATCACCGGCGGAGTCAACGTCTATCCGGCAGAAGTCGAAGCAGCGCTGGAGGATGCCCCCGGCCTCGTCGACCTGGCGATCTTCGGCCGCGACGACGAAAGGTGGGGCCAGCGCGTCTGCGCGGCGTACGTGGGCACGGTTGACGAGACGACACTCAGAACGCTCGCCTCAGAGCGTCTCTCCCCGCCCAAACGACCCAAGAGCTACGAGCGGCACCCCGCACTGCCCCGCACCGCGACGGGCAAGGTGCGCCGCAACGAGCTGATCTAGCCGACAGCGTCGACGCACGTGAAGGTCTTGCGGTACTGCAATGGGGTCGTGCCACGTGCAGCCGAGAAGTGATGCCGCAGGGCCGCAGCACTACCGAAGCCGACCCGAACGGCGATCTGCTCAACTGAGAGTGTCGTGTTCTCCAGCATCTCCTCGGCCAAGGCCAATCGTTGGTTGGTGACCCACTGCAAAGGCGTCGTGCCGGTCTCATCGCGGAATCGACGCGCGAAGGTCCGGGCCGACATATGTGCTTCCCGAGCCATGCGCTCAACCGGCAGGGACTCATCGAGACGATCCGATGCCCACGCGAGCAGCGGCGCGAGCGTGTCGGCTTCGGTCTGACCCATGGGCGTACGGACGTACTGAGCCTGCCCTCCGTCGCGATGAGGCGGCACGACGATGCGGCGTGCGGTCGTCGTGGCGACTTTCGCCCCGAATTGCTGGCGCATCAGGTGAAGTGAGGCATCGATCCCAGCAGCAGAGCCCGCACCCGTAAGGATCGAACCGTCCTGGACGTAGAGGACGTCTGGGCGCACGATCGCTTTCGGATACATCCTCGCTAGTCGGTCGCCGTAACGCCAATGAGTCGTGCACTCGCGGCCGTCGAGCAGGCCGGCCTCAGCCAGGATGAAGGAGGCCGAGCAGTGTGCGTAGACGATCGCGCCGCGCTCGTACGACGAGCGAGCCGCCTCCAAAACGAGCGGATCGAAATCCAGGAACTCGTATCGCGGCGAGAAGCACACCAGATCGGCATCCTCGATCGCCTCAAGCCCGTGGTCGACGTGCAGATCGAAGCCAGCGCGACCACGCACACGTCCGGGCCTCGGCGTGCAGACCCGGAAGTCGAACACGGGATTGCCGTCTTCGGCGTGATAGGGCTCGGCCCACACTTCGCACAGCGATCCGAGCCCGAAAGGCTCGGCGCCATCTTGGACGATCACGGCGACGGTCTTCATCCGGTCAGCATGCCAGCAACATGGCAGCATTTCAATGGCATATGTCTTTTCTGCCACTGGTGGCAGAATCCCATCAGGAGCAGAATTACTGCCATGATGATTTTGCTGATAGCGCTCACCGCGCTCCTGGTCACTGCCACCACGGTCGCTCTCGCCCGGACGATCCTCCACGACGGCTACGGCACGCATCCCGCGCCCCGCAGCCATTTCGACTACTTCGACCGCCGCCAGCTGCGGTGAATCCACAGCAGAAACACAGAACCCCCGGCCCACAAGGGACCGGGGGTTCTGTGTGTGAAGGCGATGCTTACGCGTCGCCGCCCGTGAGCTTCTCACGAAGAGCCTGCAAGGCCTCATCAGAGGCGAGCGAGCCCTCAACCGGAGCGGCGTCGTCGGTGACCGTGTCGGACGAGTAGTTCGACGCTTCGGCAGCTTCGATGCCGGCCTTCTCGGCCTCTTCGATCTGCTTCTTGTGCGCTTCCCAACGATCGTGCGCCTCGGCGTACTGCTTCTCCCACGTGGCGCGGGCTTCGTCGAAGCCTTCCTGCCATTCGCCGGTCTCGGGATCGAAACCGTCGGGGTAGATGTAGTTGCCATCGGCGTCGTAGGACGACGTCATGCCGTACAGCGTCGGATCGAAGTCATCGCTGATCGCAGCTTCGGTCTCGTTGGCCTGCTTGAGCGACAGCGAGATGCGGCGACGTTCGAGATCGATGTCGATGATCTTGACCATGACCGAGTCGCCGATCTGGACGACCTGCTCGGGGATCTCGACGTGACGCTCTGCGAGCTCCGAGATGTGCACGAGGCCCTCGATACCCTCTTCGACGCGAACGAACGCACCGAACGGAACGAGCTTGGTGGCCTTGCCCGGCACGATCTGACCGATCTGGTGCGTACGAGCGAAGTGCTGCCAAGGATCTTCCTGCGTGGCCTTGAGCGACAGCGAGACGCGCTCGCGGTCCATGTCGACGTCGAGAACCTCGACGGTGACCTCATCGCCGACCTGAACGACTTCGTTCGGGTGATCGATGTGCTTCCAGGACAGCTCCGAGACGTGGACGAGCCCGTCGACGCCGCCGAGGTCGACGAACGCACCGAAGTTGACGATCGAGGAGATGACGCCCTTGCGGACCTGGCCCTTCTGCAGCTCGGTGAGGAAGTTCTGGCGAACCGCCGACTGCGTCTGCTCGAGCCAGGCACGGCGCGACAGGACCACGTTGTTGCGGTTCTTGTCGAGCTCGATGATCTTGGCTTCGATCTTCTGACCGATGTACGGATCGAGGTCGCGCACACGGCGCATCTCGACCAGCGATGCCGGGAGGAAGCCACGGAGACCAATGTCCATGATGAGACCGCCCTTGACGACCTCGATGACGGTGCCCTCGACAACGCCGTCTTCGGCCTTGATCTTCTCGATGTCGCCCCAAGCGCGCTCGTACTGTGCGCGCTTCTTCGACAGGATCAGACGGCCTTCTTTGTCCTCCTTCTGGAGAACAAGTGCTTCGACGCTGTCACCGACGGAAACGACCTCGTTGGGGTCGACGTCGTGCTTGATGGACAGCTCGCGCGAGGGGATGACACCTTCGGTCTTGTAGCCGATGTCGAGGAGAACCTCGTCACGATCGACCTTGACGATGATGCCTTCGACGATGTCGCCGTCGTTGAAGTACTTGATGGTCAGATCGATGGCGGCGAGGAAGTCTGCCTCAGAGCCGATGTCATTGATCGCGACCTGTGGTGCCACGTGGGCGATACTGCTAGTCATAAAGGAGTTGCTCCGATGGATGGGTGGAATTGTCGGGCACGCCAGACAGCCCTTTGATCATGAGAATGTCGGGGAGATTCGCCCGACATGACACGAGTGCGGGCCTGCTACGTCCGAGGTACGCACAGGCCATCAGCGCAGCAACTATTCTACGCGACCGCCGTCACCCGTACAGATGGGGGTCGACTCTGTCAATCACGCGGGAGCCAGGAAGGCCGAGAGGGCTCGAGCATACGGATCCACATCGGCGGCAGCCATGACTTCGCGGGCCGAGTGCATCGCCAGCTGAGGAGCACCGACGTCTACCGTCAACATGCCTGTCCGGGCGGCGCTCAGCGGGCCGATCGTCGAGCCGCACGGTAGATCGGCGCGGTGCTCATAGCGTTGCAGGGGGACGCCGGCCTGATCGCAGGCACGTGCGAAGTGCGCCGTACCGGGGGCGTCCGACGCGTATCTCAGGTTGGGATGCAGCTTCAGGACCGGTCCCCCGCCCATCGCGATGTGGTGCAGCGGCTCGTGCCGTTCCGCGTGGTTGGGATGGGTTGCGTGGGCCATATCGCCCGACGCGCACACCGACGCCGAGACGGCCCGATGGAGATCTTCACGGGTACCACCTGCTGCCAGCACGATGCGCTCGAGCACCGTCGCCAGGAGATCGGACTGGGCACCGCGCTCGGAGGTGCTGCCCACTTCCTCGTGATCGAACAAGGCCAGTACAGGCCGGATGCCCGTCATCGGCTTCGCATCGATCAAGGCTCGCGTGCCGGCGAAGCACGTCACCTGATTGTCGAGACGGGGCGCGCTGACAAGTTCTCGCGCGGCACCGGTCAGGGCACTAGGAGCCGTGTCGTGGGTCATGAGCTCGAAGCCGACGATCTCATTGCTCTGCACACCGGCACGATCTGCGACGAAGTCGAGGAAAGAACCGGCCACCGTCGACCAGATCGCGTTGAGGTGGCGTTGCGGGTCGACGTCGAGCTTGCGTTCGGCCGACAGGTGGATAGCGAGCTGCGGGACCCGCAGCACGGGCTCGTCGATATGGACCAGCGTGTCGGTTCCGTTGCGCAATGACAAACGGCCTGCGAGTCCGAGGTCCCGATCGAGCCACGAGTTGAGCCATGCTCCCCCGTACGGCTCGAGAGCCACGACACCCAGCCCCTCGGGCGACAGGTCGTGATGCTGTTTGAGCCGGAGGTTCGGGCTGTCGGTATGCCCGCCGACAACCCGGAATGCGTCGGCAGGCGAGACGGATGCCTCCGAGGACCAGGCGATCAACGATCCGCCTCGGATGACGAAGTACCGTCCGGGCGCGGTCGGCCAGGCATCTCGCTCCTCGAGCTGCCCGTAGCCGGCCGTCTCGAGTTCGGCGGCCACCGTGCGGCACACGTGAAAGGGCGTCGGAGAGGCGTCGATGAAGGCGCACAGCGCCTCAGCAGATGCGATCGTCATGAGGCCCCCAGACTAGGACATCGGATCTGGAACCAGCGACGCCSCAACCATGATGGTTGCGGCGTCGCGATGCTGTGCGGTGTCGGTCAGCGCGAACCCGTCATCTCTGGGTCGGCCTTGCGGTGGCCGCTGGACCTGTTGGCCCCGCGACGCGACAGCAGACCCGCAGCGATCAGCACCAAGCCCAGGACCAGGCCGCCGATCGGCACGGTCGTCTTGATGGCCGAAAGCAGTTTCGCCTTGCCCTTGTAGTCGTCGACCGTTTGGGAGACGTTGGCGTCGGTGTAGCCGAGCGTCGCCTTCGTCGTGGTCAGCACCCGCTCACCGTTGAGTTCCAGGTAACTGTCCTGGGCCGTCTCACCCTTGACCACGACTCCCGTCACCGGCTCGACGTTGTAGTTGGTGACGCTGGAGTAGATCCGATCGGCCGTCACAGTGTCCTCTTTCGAACCCACGAGGTCGCCGGGAACATCGATCGTGCCGGTGTTGATCGGCTCGATCGTCTGTCGGTACTTGTAGACCTTCAGACCCTTGATCTTTCCTTCACCGATGTACTTGGCCGGCGTGGCCTTGCGGATCGTGCCGTCCCAGTACTGGTAGGTCTTCTTCTTGGAGTCGAATGGGAACTTGAAGTACAAGCCCTCGAAGTCACCCGGTTCGATCGTGGTGCCGTCACCCGTTGACTGGGTGCCCTTCCACGACACTGCCTCACCGGTGTGGCGATCGAATGCGACCGTGTCATCGGTCGCCGAAAGCGCAGTCTCACCGCTACCGAAGTCGAAATCGACCTTGTCGGTCGCGTCGTAGATGTTCCAGACCGCGATGTCCTTGTCCAGCTCCTTGCTCGCCTGCTTGCTGGCCTTGATGTCGCCCCTCACGACTTTGACATTCTTCAGCGGGCCGGTGGTGATCTTCAATCCCGCGGCCACATCGAGATACTCAGCGTCCGCCCCCGGGGACGTCTGAGAAATGCTCGTCGTGTCCTGATTGAGAGGCACGACGGCCAATCGGTCGTACATGTAGAACTTGGACAACGCTGCGAGCGCTACCAAAAAGGCTCCAAGGAACAGTGCAACCGTCCCCAACGTCTTTCCCACTGTGGGCTCCCCTCCACGGATTAATTACTTGAAAGTAGCATCGCGAGGGCGCATTTGGCGTGCTACATCACATTGCAACGTTTGGGCGCGTTCGACACCGCGGCCTTGTCCGACATCGGTCCTTGGATATGGCAGCATCAAACCCCGTGACACCCACCAGCGCCGCGAACCTCCGCCATCGCATCGGCGCACGTCTTGGGGCTGTCCCATCCACACGCTGGATTGCTGTCGCGGCTCTGGCGCTCATCGCGGCGCAACTCGTCCAGCGATCGGTATATATCTCGCAGAGCTGGTTCCTGGTCGACGACTTCAGATTCTTGCAGGACATCTCCCTCGGACACGATGACGCCAGCTGGTATCTGCGCATCCACCAGGGACATTTCATGCCGCTGTCGTTCGTCCTGGTCAAGATCGTGTCGCTGTTCGGGGTCTTCAACTGGACGGCTGTCACGATCCAGATCCTGTTGTTGCAAGCCGCAGCGAGTTTTGCCTGTTGGTGGATGCTACGAACCGTCTTCGGGACGTCACGGGCGGTTCTGCCGCTGCTCGCGTTCTATCTGTTCGCGCCGTTGACGATGCCCTCGATCATGTGGTGGGCGGTTGCCATCAACCAGCTTCCCCACCAGATCGCGCTATGCGGTGCGTTGGGTGCCCACGTCCTGTACTTGCGGTCACGGCAATGGCGCCACCTGGCCTTGACGACGCTGTTCCTGTCTCTCGGCTTCGTGACGTACGCGAAATCGCTGCTCATCCCGGTGGTACTGGTCGTCATTACGGTCGCCTGGTTCGGCCGCGGCAACGGGGTCGTGCGCTGGTGGCGGGCGTTCCGCGAACACTTGGCCGCCTGGGTCCTTTACGGAGCGGTGTCAGCTGCGTTCGTTGTCGCCTATTTGAACGCCGCGCCGGTATCTGAACGATCACAGTGGTCCAAGCTGTTCGAGTTGTCCGAACGAACCACGCTCGAAACGTTCGGGACCACCATCATGGGCGGGCCCTGGAACTGGCGACTGCTCGGCGACGGCCCCATCAGTTACACCGCGGCACCGGACCTGCTCATCATCGTCTCCTGGCTCGTCATCATCAGTGCGATCGCGTGGGCTTGGGCCACGCGGATTCGCGCATTACGTGCGCTATGGCTGCCGGGGATCTACCTGGCCTTCTCGATCCTGCTTGTATGGACCGGACGCGGATACACGCTCGACCTGCTCGGTCCGTCCCAGGTATCGCAGCATCTGCAATACATCTCGGACGCTGCTCCGGTCCTGACCTTCGCGATCGGGGCGATGTTCCTGCCGATCAAGGGCGCTCCCGATGCCTGCGCACCACGAGCCTCTCCGCTCGTGACGTTCCAGCTTCCTCGGCTGCTGCTGGTCGGGCTCGCCGCGATATTCCTTGCCGGCAGCGTGCTGTCGTCATCGAAGTATGCCGAGCCCTGGGCGAACAACTTCGTGGAGCGTTCGTTCACTACCGAGGCGATGCGGGAGATCCGGACCAATCGGCCGGTCCTGGCCGACACCGCAGTTCCCAGCCGCGCATTCAGTGCATTGCTGACTCCCCACCATCTGATCAAGAACTACTTCTCGTTGCTCCGAGACGATCTCGACGTCCGCGACGTCGGAACAGATATGTCGGTGCTGAATCTGAAGGGCGAAGCCGTGCCCGCCGATGTCGATGCCGGCCCACGCACCGATCACGATGCTGCGAAACCATGCCCGATAGTTGTCGCCGACAAAGTGCGGACGATCACGTTCGCACCTGTCATCGACTTCCAGTTCTGGATGGCCATCGACTATTCCGCGAACTTCGGCGGCGACGTCGTCCTGACTGTCGCAGGCAAACAGCAGTCTGTGCCGATCGAGCAGGGGGCGCACCGCTTGCTTGTCGCCACCGACGGATCGTACGACCGGATCCAGATCAGACCACTGGTCGATCAGCAGATCTGCGTCAAATCGGTACGCATCGGCCAGCTCGTCGATCCGGGGACGCTGTGAACGACCAGACGACCGACCCAATGGTGCTTCTGGCACGCCGCGCGTGGACCGCGCTCACCCGCCGGCTCTCGGGCCGCGGACGAGTCACGCTGCTCGCATTCTTGCTGATCGGGACGCAGTTGCTGTTCCGCACCTGGGCCACGGCCGGCAGCTGGTTCATGTGGGACGACTACATCTTCTTGGGCGATGTGGCGCTCGGCGAGGACGATATGACTTGGCTGTTCCACAGCCATTTCAACCTGCTCATGCCGGCATCGTTCCTCCTCGTCAAACTCGTGGGCGCCGCCGGGCTCACCTGGGGCGTCATCGCGACCCAGATGCTGATCCTGCAGCTTCTCGCGAGCATCGCCTGCTGGTGGATGCTGCGCACGCTGTTCGGTGACCGCCGCTTGATACTGATCCCGCTGGCGTTCTACCTCGCCAGTCCCCTGACGATGCCTGCCTCGTTGTGGTGGTCGGTGGCGATCAATCAACTGCCCCACCACATCGCGATCTTCGGAGCCATCGCCGCGCACGTCACGTATCTGCGCTCGCGCCGCCTCGTCCATCTCGCTCTTGCGTTCGCCTTCCTGCTCCTGGGATTCGCGAGCTACGTCAAGACACCGCTACTCCTGGTCGTCCTGGTGGCTCTGGCCGCCATGTGGTTCACCGCAGGTCCGTGGCGGGCCCGGCTGAAGACCATGGCTTCGTGGTGGCCCGCCTGGGCGCTGTACGCCTTGTCGGCGATCGTCTACTTCCTGATCTGGCTCGGCCAGCAGACGACACCGGAACCCCGTCAGATCTGTGAGCTTCCGGGGACGTTCAAAACGTCGATCTCCGAGACGGTCGGCACCGCGCTGTTGGGCGGCCCCTGGAATTTCACGTTGTGGACCGGCGGGGTCGACCCGTTCATCGCTGCCTCGAAGTGCGTACCGGTCGCGTACCGCGGTGACCACGAGCTGATCCTGGGCGGCGCCCCCCAGTCGCTGGCCTCTCCGGCGCTTTTCCCGATGGTGTTGTCCTGGGTCGTGCTGATCGCGCTCATGATCTACCGGTGGTCACGGCATCGACACGCCTTGATGTCGTTGTGGTTCATGGTGCCGTACATCGCCGGGTCCGCCGTTTTCGTGTACGCAGGACGTGCCGGGGTGTGGGGCAGCCAGGTCAGCGCCCGTGAGATCCGGTACTTCGCCGATATCGCTGCCGTCGCAGCGCTCGCGCTTGGCACAGCCCTGCTGCCCATCGCCGGTTCACGCACGTCGGTGGAACGGCGTGAACGCCCCTATCTGCTGGTACAAGTGCCCAAACACGCCTTCGCAGTCTTCGGCGGACTGTTCCTGGTCGGCGCGGTGTGGTCGAGCATCAGCTACGCAGCACCCTGGCACGAGACCAGAGACGGCACGAAGTTCCCCGAACGCGTGTTCATCAATGAGGTCAGGACCCAGATCGCGGAGAGCGAGCAACGACCGGTGCTGATCGCCGATGTGCCGCTGCCCGCGATTGTGGCGACACCCGCCCTCTATCCGGACAATCTGCCGTCTCGCAAACTGGCGCCATTGGCCCCGGAACTCCAGGCAGTGCGTGCCGGCACCGATCTGTCGATCCTCGACGTGAAGGGACGGATCCGCGAGGCCTGGGTACCCAAGGCGCCACGTGCTGATCCCGGCCCCGTCGAAGGCTGCGGCTACCTCGTCCAAAAACAGACGTCACGTATCGCCATCGCACCGGTCGCCGATGCGCCGTGGTGGGTGCGGATCGATTACCTCGCCGGCGATGACGGGACGGCATTCGTCCGAGCCGGTGACTCCGTCCAGAAGATCGCGGTCGAGAAGGGCCTGCACTCGATGTTCCTGGCGACCACCGGCGCATATGACGAAGTGCTACTCCGCACAGGCAACGACATCACCTTGTGCGTGGACAATGTCCACGTGGGCGGCATCGAGCCCAAGCTCAACGACAGGACACCATGAACGACTCACGACGCTTCACGCCGGCTGAACGGCTTGCCCTGATCGCGCTCGGCATGATCGTTGCACAGTTGGTGCTGCGCGGCTGGGCGACAGCGGGCAGCTGGTTCTACTCCGACGACTTCATCTTCATCGGCACGACCGCCAGCGGCCTGGCCGATCTGGACTGGATGTTCTCACCGCACAACATCCATCTGATGCCGTTCGGCCTCTGGCTGTCGACGTGGGTCGGCAACATCGGAACCTTCAGCTGGCTGTTGGCCGCGACGCAGATCCTGTTGCTCCAAGCCTTGGCGAGCCTGAGTTGTTGGTGGATGCTGCGCACCTTGTTCGGCAACCGGCGCGGCGTGCTCGTGGCGCTGGCCTTCTACTTGTTCGTCCCGATGTCGTTCCCGTCGATCGTATGGTGGTCGGCCTCGCTCAACCAGCTTCCGCACCAGATCGCCCTGTTCGGCGCGGTCGCCGCGCACGTCACGTACCTGCGGACGCGCCATCCCAGCCGTGCCGTGCTTGCCGGACTGTTCATGCTGTTGGGCTACGCGAGCTACACCAAGACATTGCTGCTCCCTGTGCTGTTGGTGGCGCTGACACTCGTGTACTTCGCCGGCGGACGCCTCATACCCAGGATCCGTACGACGTTCGTGCAGTTCTGGCACGCCTGGGCGGTCTACGGCGTCCTGACGATCGGCTATCTCGCGATCTACCTGTCGACCGTCCCGCGTTCGTCCTGGCCCGGTTGGCAGAGCCTGACCGACACTCTCGACCTCAGTGTCGTGAAGTCATTCGGACCTGCTCTGCTCGGCGGTCCATGGAACTGGGACACGCTGGGACAACCCGGCGGCGTCGGGCCCAGATTGTTCGTGGCCACCCCCCTTGTGCTGATCGCGCTGTCGTGGGCCGTGATCGCGCTCCTGGCGGCCTACCAATGCTTGCGCTACCGACGCGCCTGGTGGTCAGCCTTGGTACTCGTGCCCTATCTCGTGCTGAGCGCCTACCTGGTGTCGTCGGGACGCTCCGAAGCGTTCGGCGTAGGTCCCGCCGCCCTCGAGCTGCGCTACCTGGCCGATCTATCCGGAGTCGTGGCCCTGTGTCTCGGACTTGCCACGATGCCGGTCATCGGAGCAGTCCACAGCGTCGAGAAGCGTGAGCCGCCCGTACTGACGGTCGCACTGCCTCGTCGGGCGTTGACGGCAGGCGCCGCACTGTTCCTGGTCGGATCGCTGGTCTCCTCGATCGGCTACGCACGTCCGTGGCATGACGCCGACAAGATGCCGCAACAGGCATACGTCGACAACGCCCGCGATGCACTGTCCGAACGACGTATGGTGCTTGCCGACACGACAGTTCCCGGCGAGGTCTTGTGGTCGGCCGCATTCCCGGCCAATCTCGTCTCGCGACTGCTTTCGCCTCTGAACAACAGATTCACGACGGCGACAGCCGGCAACGATCTGAAGATCATCGGCCCGGACGGTCGGCCGGCCGCAGCAGCGATTCCTGGTGAGCCGCGCACTGAACTCGGACCTGAGGAAGGCTGCGGGTTCGCCGTCTCGGGCGATCCCCGCACGATCGAGATCGTGCCGGTCATCGACTTCTCGTTCTGGTTGAGCATCAACTACCTCAGCGGCAGCGAAGGCACCGCAACGATCACAGCCGGCGAGACGACCCAGGAAGTGGCCATCGAAAAAGGCCTGCACACGCTGCTGCTGCAGACTCGCGGCGCCTACAACTCGGTCACGATAACCCCCGGCCCGGCTGTCAGCCTGTGCGTAGACAACATCAACGTCGGCGAGCTCGCGCCGATACCTGCCTCATGACTGAGCTGACGACCGACCACGAGACCTATCCTGGTCTCGACACGCTGCGCGGCATCGCAGCCATCATGGTCGTCGGCACTCACACGGCGTTCTGGGCGGGGCACTACACGCACGGCATCTTCGGGGCAATGACGTCACGACTGGATCTCGGCGTGGCCTTCTTCTTCGTCCTGTCGGGATTTCTGCTCGGGCATCCATTTCTGCTGGCCATGGCCGAGGACCGTCCGCAGCCGGCAGCAGGACGCTACTTCTGGAAGCGCGCGCTGCGCATCGTGCCGTTGGCGGTCATCGCGACAGTGGCGGCGTTGGCGTTCCTCGACGACAATTCCGGTGCCTCGTTCAGCACGTGGGTGCAGAATCTGAGCCTGACCGCGTTGTACATCGACGGGACGCTGCCGGCTGGTCTGACACACATGTGGAGCCTCGCGACGGAAGTTGCGTTCTACCTCGTCCTGCCGGTGCTGATGTGGGTCGTTGCCCGGCTGATCTGTCGACGCCGTTGGAACCCGCGCGGGATCTACCTCGCACTGGCCGCTCTGGCGGTGGTCAATGTCGTATGGCTCGTCGAGATCGCACCGCACCGTATCGGAGCCGGCCAGTGGTTGCCGGCCTACCTGACCTGGTTCAGCGTCGGCCTGGCCTATGCCGTCATGACGATCGAGCGCAGACGACCTGGCGGAGCCGATCGTCATCGGTTCTGGACGACTCTGGCCGCCATGCCGGGCACGTGCTGGGTCGCCGCGCTGGCCTTGTTCGCGATCATCGCCACGCCGATCGGCGGACCGATACTGCTGCAGGCGCCGACTCACACCGAGGCGGTCAGCAAGAACCTGCTCTACGCCGTGATCGCCGGACTCATCGTGCTGCCTTCCGTCCTCGGACCGAAGTCGGGAACACGCTACGCCGACCTCATGGGGCATCGCGTGCTGCGGCACGTGGGACACATCTCGTACGGGATCTTCTGCCTGCACCTCATCGTGCTGCATGCCGTGTCGAGCCAACTCGGCCTGCCGGTCTTCCAGGGGAACGGCTGGCAGCTATTCGGCGCGACGCTCGCGGCAACGCTTGTGCTGTCGGAGATCGCCTACCGTGTCGTGGAACGTCCGAGCATGCGGTTGAAGAATCTGCGGATCTCGCGGTCGAAGACACAACCGCCCGCCGCCGCGACCGACGCCACGACGCACCACTGAACCCAGTCGTACGATCCGGCCCATCCAGCCGGGCTGGTCCAAGGACGCATGAGATACACCGTCCCGGCGACCAGGACACCGAACGATGCCAGCCACGAGACATCCCACCGGCGACCCAGCATGACCACCGCCAGCGTGGCAACGGCGGCGCACGCAGCGCCCCCCGGACCGCCGACGGCCAGGGTCGCCGTCACAGCGAGGACGGTCGCGGCCACCGCGCGCCAACGCACGCGGGGCGGTCGCGACACCTCGGCGTCAGGAGCTTTGCGGCGTAGACGTACCACCGCGACCAGCAGAGCGATGGCCGCACCCAGACCGACTAGCAACATGCCGAGGTAGAGCCGCGCGGGTCCGAACCTCGCCACAAGCTCGTCGTCGGAGGAGACCCAGCCCTGCTGCCAGCCGTTGACCGTCATGGGTCGTGCCGGTGGGGCGGTCCAGCCTCCGTTGACGTTCTGCGACAAAGCGACGAGTCGCTGTCCGTCTCCTGGCAGCTGCGGCACGGTGATCCGGTGGCGCCCCAGCCGCGTCGTCCTGGCAGCGGCACCGTCCGCGAAGGCGGCACCCGGCTTGGTCAGTCGAACACTGGCAGGACGAAAGGCCGCACTTGCCTGCACCGTGATGCGATGGTCGCCGGCCGCCAACTGGACGCCCGGCAGCTCGCAGACCGTCGTGCTGATGGTGCGGCGCGACAAGACCGCGCGCCGGCTGGTCCGCAGCGACGTTTCGAACCGCTTGCCGTCGATCTCGACACGGGGGCCCGAACCGCACGGCAGGTCTCTTACCGTGCTGGCGCCGGTCGACAGTTTTTTGCCTCCTGACACCTCGATCTCGCTGATGCCGAGCGGTAGGCCACTTCCCGTCCCGTCGAACGACAGACTGGAGCGGACATAGGCGGCCGTGATCTCGACGGTCAGCCGCGAGGTCGTGACATCAGGCAGTTCGGCACGGCCGTCGGTGTCGAACCGGACCTCGATGCGCCGGCCCGAATCAGTCGTCACCTGCGCCCGGCGAGGCGCCGACGCAGCCAAGGTCGGGTCGGTGCGCAGCACCAGTTCGTCGAGGTCACGGTCCGCTCCGAAGTCGATGTCGAGCTGCGGCGTCACATCGCGCAGTGCAGCGATCCACCCGGTCTGTGGGTCGCCGTCGATTGTGGCCAGCAGCCCAGCCGCCGCCTGGCTGCTACCTGTCGAGGAGGCACGCAGGCGCACGTCACCGCTGAGGTGATCAGTCAGTCCGGTCGAGTCCTGCGCATGCACGCTGACACCCACCGCGTAGGCCGCCTCCTTCGGCAGGCTGAAGCTGCGGTCGATCGTGCGGCCGTCCTCACCCAGTCCGTCGCGGCCCGCAGCACAGCGCGTCACCGTGTCGACGTTGCGGCACACGGCCGGGCCATCGGCCGCGGTCAGCACGATGTCGTCCGGCGCATCCCAACTGCTCGGCAGTCCTGGCAGTCGCAAGGGACGTGACAACTCCACCCCGGGAATTTCGATCTCGTCGAACGACAAAGGCTCAAGTCCGCTCGACGGCCCCGTGATTCGCAACATGCGGGTCAGTCCCACCGGCGTGCCTAGCGCCGTCTCGGTGCCCGCTTGAGCTGCGGACGTCTCTGTGCCGCTGTCGGTCATAACCCTCAGATCACGGTCAGGCTGCCCCCTCGACAGACGTGCCCGCAGGCCGGCCACCGAAGTCGGTTCGTCGAACTCGATCTCGAGCCAGGCCCGAGTCGTCGACGATCCCGCCGTCCACCGGGTCGAGCGGTCGCCGTCGAACGCCGACCACGGTTGCCTCGCGGGGTCGATCCGGGGCTCCGTGACGTCTGACGCCGACGACGATGCCGTGATGCGCCGAGCCCCGACGAGCTCCGCTACGGTCTTCCAACGCTGACCGCCGGAAGACACGTAGTCGTGGACGGGCCGATCGATACGAAAATCGCCGTCGCCTGTCAGGGTGGCCGAACGGTTGGCGACGACTCGCCCGAATGCGACCTCTTGCAGACGGTCGGTGTCGGTCAGCACCACCGGACCGTCAGGCTTGGACGTTCCCTGGTCAGTTGCCAGGACTGTGTCAGTCGACGAGCCGAACAGGCCGTCCTGGGTCAGCAGCGCTTGCGGCGATCCGACAACGACGGGGGTCCTGCCCCACGGCTGGACCATCGCCTCAGACGAGTCGACTCCTTCGACCTCGAAGATCTCGACCGCGTGATGCTGCGACTGGCGTCCAGCGTTGACGAAGACAGTTTCGCCGCCGTCGGTCTCCTGCGAGGGCGGGCTTCCCACCAACGGCCCGAATGTCTGGGCCAACACCACGCCCGGCGTCGTCAGGAGCGTCGAGTGCACGAGCTCGGGATCATAGGTCGCGTCATTGGCTAGATCGTGGCGCACAACCAGATACCGGATGCCCGAGCGGATCAGCTGGTCACGCAGCGCCGGCGAGCCCAGACCGGAGCCGAAGGAGGCCTCGAGGGCATCGAGCATCCGGATCGACCCGGCTGGCGCGAGCGGCACCGCATTGCGCACCGACCACGGACCGCGCAGGTACGGCTGGACGACCTCATCGCGAGGGCTTCCCCACAGGTACTCGCCGAACGACGAGCCGGGCAGCAGCAGACTGTTCTGGTCTGCTGCCTGCGCGTTGAGCCAGGTCGTCGTATCGGTCCAGTACGCGGGCACATCGGAGTAGGCACCCCGATTGGCCAGATCAGCCGTCCACGCCGGAACCGTCGAGCCCAGCAGAGCCGCTGCCGCGAGGATCATCGCGCCCGATGTCGCCAGTGCCGACCGGCGACGGACGGTTCCCGCCTCACCCGCCGGACGACGTGACAAGGCGCTGATCAGGTGCACGACGCCGAGCACCATCGGAACACGGATCAGCGGGTCGAACTTGTGCGTGTTGCGCAGCGGGGACAGCGCCCCGTCGAGCAGGTCCTGCACGACGCCCGAACCCAGATTGGTGCCAGTGTGACCGAGCGTGACCGCGATCAGGCCGACGGCCACTGAGGCGATCATGAAGCGGCCGACAGGATTGTCGCGTCGCGCAATTCCCCAGAGGCCCAACACCATCAGCACCGTGCTGTTGACGATGACAGTGGGGTTGGAGATCAAGGCGTGGCCGCTGACCATCGTGCCGTCGAGGTACGGGATCCAGTTGGTGGTGCCACGCAGTGCATCGAAGGCCGTCGCAGCGAACGTCGTCGTGGTCGCGCTCTCGATGAAGTCGAGGAAGGGCGGGCTGTAACGGCCCAGGAGCAGGAGCGGGCCGAGCCACCACAACGTCCCCAACGCCACACATGCCGGCCACCAGATCATCAAGGATCGTCGGCGATCGCTCGGAGCGGCCATCAGCAGCCAGATTGCCCCCAACGGGATGACCGCGAATGTGGCAGCGGCGTTGACCCCGCCGACACACGCGACCGCCACCGCGCTGAGTGCCGCAAGGTAGCGCGTGTTGCCTCGTCGCAACCCGATCACCAGAGGCACCAGCACCCACGGAGCGAGGGCTGACGGCCACACCTCGATCGAGCTCGCGCCGATCACACTCATGATCCGCGGCGACAGCGCGTACGCGACTCCACCGATGAGCCGGGCGGCGGGCGAGCCCAGGTGCAGGGCCCCGCACAATTTGACCATGCCCAAGAAGGCCACGACGAGCAGCAACGACCACCACAGCCGCTGGATGATCCATGGTTCGATCGAGGCCAGGTTCCCCAGCCAGAAGAACGGTCCCATCGGGAACAGATATCCATAGGCCTGGTTCTGCATCTGACCGAACGCGCCGGACGGATCCCACAGATGCAGGGCCCGTTCGAGAAACGCCCCAGGAGCCAGCACGAGGTCAGCCTTGGTGTCACCGACCGTCTGGCCGGGCCGGGCGATGAAGGTCAGTGCTGCCAGCGCCAGGCTCGTCGCCCCCAGACGCAGACGCCACGCCAGCGCCGACGGAGGCACACTCACCGCTTCTTCAGGACGATCGCGAGATTCCATGTCACCACTTCGCGCAAACCTGGTACCCGCAGCACCCACCACGACCAGCGCGGCAGGTAGCGGGGAATTACGGCGATCACCTCGGCCGCGTCCTGCCGCTTGGCCCACTCGATCCCGGAGGCCGCTGTCACTGCGAACAACGAGGTGCCGAAGACGTTCTTGGGCGGGCGACCATGCGACTTCTCGTAGCGGCGCGCTGCCCGGTGTCCTCCGAAAAAGTGCCATGGCGCGGTCTCGTGACCGCCCCACGGGCCGTACCAGAGGGTGTACGAGATGAACACGAGTCCACCGGGGCGGGTCACCCGCACCATCTCGTCGGCCATGGTCCAGGGCTCGCTGACGTGCTCGAGCACATTGGACGAGTACGTGACACCAAAGCTGTCGTCGGCGAACGGCAGCTGCATTCCGCTGCCCAGCACGGTGCCCGGCATGGGATCGCCCAGGCCCGACAGCTCACCCAGGTCGGCGTCCAGCGCGGTGTAGGTCGCGCCGGCGGCCCGGAACGCGTCGGCGAAGTAACCGGGCCCTCCCCCGACGTCCAACGTCCATTGGCCGGTGAGCGAGCCGAATGTGCCGATCTGAGCCACCGAGTCGCTCGCCAACGTGCCGTAGAAGTGGTCTGGATCGCGTTGCTCGACCCTGAAGGCCCGGAACAGCTTCCAGGATCGCCGAAATGTCGGACGGAAGGCGGTCTCAGGCACCCGTGCACGATACCTGAGCGCACGGCCTTTTCCCTGTTACGCTGCGATGGTCGGGTTGAGGGACCCGACACCGCTGCATTGAGGGATGCGCCGGTGAGAGCGACCGGGGTGCGTGACCGGCGAATAAGGGGGCTCCGGCAATTGCCGGACATCACGATGAACATTCTTTTCTGCAACTGGCGAGACACCCGAAATCCAGAGGGCGGCGGGTCAGAACGCTACGTCGAGAACATGGCACGTGGACTGGTCGCCGATGGACATCGCGTGACGATCGCCTGTGCGATGTATCCCGGCGCCATCCGCGACGAAACTGTCGACGGTGTCCGGTTCACCCGCCGCGGCACCAAACTTGACGTGTACCTGCGTACATTCCTGGCGATCCTGTTCGGCCGTTTCGGTTCACTCGACGTCATCGTCGACGTTCAGAACGGCCTGCCGTTCTTCACCCGTCTCGCTACCCGAACACCCGTCGTCGTGCTGGTGCATCATGTACACCGCGAACAGTGGCCCGTCGTATACCCCGGACTGATCGGCCGCTTCGGATGGTGGATCGAGAGCGCCCTGGCCCCCCGTATCTACCGAAGCAGCCGATATGTGGCGGTTTCGAGTGCCACGAAGCTCGAACTGATCGAATTGGGTGTCGACGACGAGCGCATCACGATCGTGCACAACGGCAACGCGGCGGCGCCGGCAGTGGTGAGCGGACGCTCGACCACCCCACGCATCATCGTTCTCGGCCGACTCGTGCCTCACAAGCAGGTCGAGCATGCGATCGACGCCGTCGCCCAGTTACTGCCCGACCATCCCGACCTGGTGCTCGATGTCGTGGGCGAAGGCTGGTGGGAGGACGCGCTGCGCGCACACGCCGCACGGGTCGGCGTTGCCGATCGAGTTGTTTTTCACGGCTTCGTCGACGACACCGTCAAACATGAGTTGATCGCCCAGTCATGGGTCATGGCTCTACCTTCACTCAAGGAAGGGTGGGGGCTGGTGATCGGCGAGGCAGGCAGCCACTCCGTGCCGACCGTGGCCTACCGCTCCGCCGGCGGCACCACCGAATCGATCGATCACCAGGGTTCCGGGATACTGGCCGAAAACTTCGATGACTTCACCGCAGCGCTGCGCAATCTCATCGAGGACGAGGCATCGCGGACATCTCTCGGCCAGGGAGCGCTGGTCAAGTCGCGCACATTCTCGTGGCAGGCATCACAGCAGGCATTCGCGCGCATCCTGAAGGCCACCTACCTGGCCCTGCCCGAGGGAGGCCGCCCTGCTGTCGAAGCCGGCGCTGGAACGCCGAACGTCAGTTGTTCGAGCCGTAGCTCACATTGGCTGTCTTGATCGGCGACGTGCCAGCGTTCTGCTGAGACTGCACGACGCCGACGACGGTGGCACCGGCCAAGGCCAGACCAGCGATGAAAGCGACGATTCCGCCTGTGATTGTTCCCACGTTGAGTCCCTCCCTCAATCTGCTGGAATCGTAGCAGCGAAACTGTCTCGGTGCCCACATTCAACCGGGTTACGAGTTGGAATACCCCCTCGGCCCAGCGCACGGCTACCCTGATGAGCATCATGACCAGCCCTGCGCGAACGGCTCGCGCCGTCATCACGACGATGCGACCGAGGCAGTGGACCAAGAACTTTCTGGTCCTGGCCGCTCCCCTCGCAGCAGGTGTGACCTGGACCCGCGGCACGATCCTCGACGTGGCCGGCACCTTCATCGCGTTCACCCTCGCCGCATCGGCGATCTACCTGTTGAACGACGTGATCGATGTCGACGGCGACCGCAAGCATCCGCGCAAACGCACACGGCCCGTCGCCGCTGGCCTCCTCGCCGCACGAACGGCCTTGTTCTACTCAGGCCTGTGTGTCGGCCTCGCCGTCGGCATCGGTTGGGTCATCGCACCTCGTCTGGCAGCGACGCTCGGCGTCTACGTGATCCTGCAGATCTCCTACGCACTGTGGCTCAAGCGCCAGGCCGTCATCGATTTGGCGATCGTCGCCGCCGGCTTCCTCCTGCGGGCCATCGCCGGTGGCGTAGCGGTAGACGTGCCGCTGTCTCAGTGGTTCCTGCTGGTTGCCTCCTTCGGATCCTTGTTCATGGTCGCGGGCAAGCGCTATTCCGAGCTGCGGAGTATCGGAGCCGCAGCTGGTACTCGCAAATCCCTCGAGGTGTACTCCGAGTCCTATCTGCGATTCGTCTGGAGCCTGGCCGCAGCCATCACGATCACCGCCTACAGCCTGTGGGCCTTCGAGATCACCACCACTGGCGACATCAATTGGCAGGCCGTATCGATAGCCCCCTTCGTGATCGGACTTCTTCGCTACGCCGTCGACGTCGACCGCGGCCTCGCCGGAGAGCCCGAGGACGCCGTCCTGCGCGATCCCATCTTGCAAATCATCGGAGTCGTGTGGCTGGTCGTGTTCGCGATCGGGGTCTACTCCTCATGACGTATCAGCTCTTGTCGGGCTGGGGTGGGACGAGTCCGAGCGTCGCGACTGTCTCACGTCCTTACGACCTGTCAGCGCTTCGCGCCGAACTCGCCGCAGCGGGCGCGCGCGGCCTCATCGCTCGCGGGCTCGGGCGAAGCTACGGCGATCCCGCTCAGAACGGCGGCGGAGCAGCTGTCGACCTGACCGGCTGGGACGCGATACTCGACGTCGACCTGCAAGCTCCGTCCGTACGTGTCCAGGCCGGCATCAGTCTCGACCGGCTCCTGCGGGCGCTGCTCCCGTTCGGACTGTGGCTCCCGGTGGTGCCGGGTACACGCCAGGTGACTGTCGGGGGCGCGATCGCCGCCGACGTCCACGGCAAGAATCATCACGTCGACGGCAGCTTCGGCCAGCACATCGAGTCATTCGACCTCCTCCTTGCCAGCGGCGACCTCGTGACGCTGTCGCCTGACGGCGACGACTCCGAGCTGTTCTGGGCAACGATCGGCGGAATGGGACTGACCGGGATCGTCCTGGAAGCCACCATCGCACTCAAACGAGTCGAGACGTCGTACTTCGTCGTCGACACCGAACGGACCCCTGACCTGACCACTCTGCTCGATCGGCTGTCCAGCGGCGACGATGACTATGCCTACTCGGTCGCTTGGTTCGACACCGCGACGACCGGCACCTCGCTGGGACGATCAGTCATCACTCGTGGACGTTCGGCGATGCTCGACGACCTCGACCCGTCTCAATGCGCGCGTGCCCTCGACTTCGCCGCACCCCAACGGGGGCGCGTGCCTTTCAAACCCCCCATCAGCCTGGTCAACCGTTGGACAGCGCGGACGTTCAATGCGCTCTGGTACGCCAAAGCGCCCCAGCACCGGGTCGCGGAGGTGCAGGACATCACCCAGTTCTTCCATCCGCTCGACGTAGTCGGAGATTGGAACAGGCTCTACGGTCCGCTCGGATTCTGCCAGTACCAGTTCGTCGTTCCGGATGCCGAACGTGAGGCCTTCACGACCGCAGTCGAGAAGATCGCCGGTTCCGGTCACGTCTCGTCACTCAATGTGCTCAAACGCTTCGGCACGGCCAGCCCGGCCCCGCTGTCATTCCCTATTCCGGGTTGGACCCTCGCAGTCGATCTCCCCCTGCGGGCAGGGCTCAGCGCACTGTTGGCCCACCTGGACGCACTGGTCGCCGAGGCCGGCGGCCGGATCTATCTGGCCAAGGACTCGCGCGCTTCTGCCGCCACGATCCACCGGATGTATCCGCGTCTTGCCGAGTTCCAGGCCGTCCGCCAGCGGGTGGACCCAGGCGGCCTCTTCCAATCCGATCTGTCCCGACGACTCGACCTGTGAGGTCTGCATGATCAACGCCGTAGGAATCCCCCAGCATGTGCTTCTCCTGGGCGGCACGTCCGATATCGCACTGGCGATAGCCCGTTCGTACGCGGCACAGGCACCAGGCCTGCGCGTGACCCTCGCAGCACGATCGGGTCAACGACGAGATGCCGCGGTGACCGCTCTCACGTCTTCCGGCTGCCACGTCGACGCCGTCGAATTCGACGCGCTCGACACCGCATCCCATGGGCCGTTGATCGAGGGGGTCGACGGCGATATCGACATCGCGGTCGTGGCATTCGGGCTGCTGGGCGATGCCGAGCAGGCCTGGACCGACATCGACGCGGCACTGGAACTGGCCACGGTCAACTATGTGGGCGCCGTGACGGCCGGAGTCGCACTCGGTGCGCGGATCCGCGCGCAGGGCCATGGAGTCATCGTCGCATTGTCGAGTGTGGCCGGAGAACGTCCGCGCCGCTCGAACTTCGTCTACGGTTCGACCAAGGCCGGCATGGACGCGTTCTACACCGGGCTCGGCGAAGCGCTGCGCGAGTTCGGCGGTCGGGTGCTCGTCGTCAGGCCCGGATTCGTCCACTCCAAGATGACCGAAGGGCTCGATCCCGCTCCCCTGGCCACGACGCCCGACGCTGTGGCCGCGGCAGTCGTGGACGCGGTCCGAGACGGTAAGGAGCAGATCTGGGTGCCTGGAACCATGCGAGTCGTCATGTCAGGCCTGCGGCACGTTCCTCGGGTGCTGTTTCGCCGGCTTCCGGTGTAGGCGCGAACCCGCAGCCCTCGCAAGACCGATCAACGCCAACAAGATCGTCATCGTCGAGATCGACCAAGCCGCGATCATGAACTTGCGGTCTACGGGATCGATCGGAATCGGCCGCGCGTCCTCCAGCGTCATGACACGGAGCCCGGTGCCTTCCAGCTTGATGTCACGCTCGTCGGCGAACGGTGTCGCAGCCTGCTGTGCGCCAGGCGCCGTAGTGTCGATGACCACGATCCCGATCCCGGCGCGTGCGAGTCGACGTGGCACATTCTCACCGCGTTCGAGGATCCTGGCGATCCGCGCGGCCCGGGGGTCCTCGCCGGTGATCGTGGTTCCGGAGACCTCCAGAGCGTCATTGGTCACGGTGGTGCGGGTGAAGAAGCGACCGGCCGGATCCAGCACCGTCCGGTCGTGATTCCAGGTGGGGCGCCGGTACGCCGAGAACGGCAGCGAGAGCACATCGCCCGAGACAGATGTCTTGGCGATGGCCTGCCGGGCCTGTGACCAAGCGGCGGGATAGTTCGACGGCTCGAGCCGTCCCCCCACACCCCATGCCAGATCGGGCAGGGCCGCAATCGGCACCATGAGGGCGAAGATGAGGGTCGGGCGCTCCCACGAGGTGAACTCGGCGCGCTCGAACAGGGCTCCGACTCCTATTCCGAACGCCATTGCCTCCAGAGGCAACAACAACGCCAACCAGCGTGTGCCATCCCTGACGATTCCACCACCAGGCACGTCTCCGACGATGCGAGCCACAACATCCGGCGCCAGCCATCCAGCTAGGGCCACGGCCAGTCCAATGAGACCCGCGGCGGTCAGACCGGCCAACAGACCACGATCTTCTCGCCACATCACGATCAGACCGAAGACCATGACCAAAGTCATCACCAGACCGATCACGAGAGCCAACACGAGCGTTCGCGATGTCGGGACGACCTCGGTGTTCCAGACACCGCCCAATGTCAGGGCCGAGCCGAGTCGCCCGAAGGATCCTTCACCCTGCACCTCGAACAGGCGCACAGCTGTCGGGTCGGTGCGGGCGATCGCCGAGTGCAGGAGGCCCGAGACGATCCAGGGTGCATTGACAAGCCCGGCGAGCATCACGAGTCGAACCGCACCATTTCGCCAACCGGCTGCCAGCGCCAGCACGACTCCCATGACACCTGTGACCGGCGAAAGAGCCGTGGCAGCCAACGACAACGTCACAACGGCCCATCTGTGTGGTCGATCGGTTCGCAGCGCTCCGATCAGCCAAGGGAACGCCGCTATCGCTATCAGAACCGGCCACTGTCCGAGCACGAGACGCTCAGCGACGTAGGGATTCCAGACCGCGAACGTCGCCCCGGCCAACTGCGCTGCGACGAGTCGCTGGCGCAACAGACGCGCGACCCCGAGTGACAGCAGAAACAGCGCTGCGAGCAGGAACAGCCGTTGGACGACCGCACCGGGCACAACCGATCCCGCCAGCGCAGCGACGGCGTCTGACGGCACCGCCCGTGGAAGACCCGAACCGAGTCCCCAGATCTCTGGACGTTCGAGGTCAAGCACCGGAACCCAGACCATGTCGTACGACAGCAGATAGCCACGGCGAAACCACGGAATACCGACCGCCAGGGTCAGGACCGCCGCCCACCCCGGTACGACGGCCGAGTACAGGTCGAACTTTCGCCACCGCCACATGAATGCCCCTGATCCTGTCTGGTCCCGCCCCGGCTATTGTGCCGTGGTGAGGACCGCACGCACGACCATGACCGGCGGAACCCTCGTGGCGGCCGGGATGATGGGCACCAATATCGCCATCTACGGCTTCAATATCGTCGCAGCCCGGATGTTGGTCCCCAAGGAATTCGGTGCACTGACTGCACTGTTCGGCATCATTTTGGTCGGCACCGTAACGGCTTTGGGCCTTCAAGCGGTTACGGCCAGGCGCCTCGCGGTCGATCCCGACCGAGCTGACGAGATCATCAGTGCGACCGTGCGGGTCACCATGATGGTGGCGGGAGCAGTCGGGCTTGCCGTCGCGGCGTCGACAGTTGCGCTCACCCCGGCGCTCAAGCTCGGCTCCTACTGGCCGGTCGTGCTGTGTGGAGCAGCACTCGTACCGCTGACCATCATGGGAGCGCAGTGCGGGATCGCCCAGGGCCAGGAGCGCTGGGGCGCCCTCACCGCGATCTACCTGGGCAACGGATTCGGTCGTCTGATCGGAGGCACCGCTGCACTCGCAATCTCAGCGACCCCGACGTCGGCCATGATCGGCCTGGCCATCGGCTCGTGGCTTCCGGTTCTCGCCGGCGCCAAGCTGCTCGTGGGCCATTCACATGGTGAACACCCGATCAGCCGACGCCCGCTGTTGCGCGAGGCGGTGCTGTCGACCCACGCCCTCTTGGCCTACTTCGTGCTGAGCAACATGGACTCGCTGATCGCCCGCAACCGGTTCGACGAGCACGACAGCGGTCTGTACGCATCCGGGCTGATCCTGGCCAAGGCCGCACTGTTCTTTCCCCAGTTCGTCAGCGTTGTGCTGTTCCCCCACCTGGCCCGCGCCACGACGCATCATGCCCGATTGCGCGCGGTCTCACTCGTTGCTGCTTTCGGCGCATTGGCCGTCGCGGCGACCGCCATCTTGCCCAAGGTCGCGCTGATACTCGTGGGCGGCGACGAGTACGCCGAGATCTCCGACCAGCTCTGGCTGTTCGCGGTGGCCGGATCCTGCCTCGCGATCGTGCACCTTCTGGTATTCGACGCACTGGCCCGTCATGCACACGGGATCGTGGTGATGATCTGGTTCGCCGTCGTAGCCGTGGGCGCATCGGCATATGGACTGGGAGTCGGGATCACCGGGCTGGTCCTGACGGTCGCAATCGTTGCCGCTGTCTTGGCCGTTGTGGTCTATCTGGCTCCCCGACCCTCCACAACGCCCGCGGGGCCCTCGGCCTAGTGACCCGCCTCGTGCCAGGTACGACCGACGCCTACCGAGACATCCAAGGGGATGGACAACTTCGCGGCATTGGCCATCTCAGTCTTCAGCAGTTCGATGACGTGCGCCTTCTCACCGGCGGCCACCTCCAGCACCAGTTCGTCGTGCACCTGCAACAGCATGCGTGAGGCCAGACCTGCCTCGTCGATCGCCCGCTCGACGCCCAGCATGGCGACCTTGATGATGTCGGCCGCCGAACCTTGGATCGGCGCGTTGAGCGCCATCCGCTCGGCCATCTCCCGACGCTGACGGTTATCGCTCTGCAAATCGGGCAGATAACGACGACGTCCCAGGATCGTCTCGGTGAACCCGGTCTGCCGGGCCTCATCGACCAGACCGCGCAGATAGTCACGCACCCCGCCGAACCGCTGGAAGTAGTCGTCCATGAGGCTCTGTGCCTCTCCGGGCGTGATGTTCAGCTGCTGACTCAGTCCATACGACGACAATCCATACGCCAAGCCGTAGTTCATGGCCTTGATCTTGGCCCGAAGCTCACCGGTGATCTCGTCTGGCTGCTTGGCGAAGACCTTCGCCGCCATGACGGTGTGAAAATCCTCGCCGGAGTTGAACGCCGCAATCAGGTCGGCGTCCTCTGACAAGTGCGCCATGATCCGCATCTCGATCTGGCTGTAGTCGGCGGTGACGAGCGTTTCATACCCCTCGCCAACGCAGAACGCTTCGCGAATTCGCCGGCCCGATGCGGTCCGGATCGGGATGTTCTGCAGATTGGGGTCAGCCGAGCTCAGACGGCCGGTGGCGGCGATGGTCTGCGCATAGGTGGTGTGGATTCGTCCATCCGGCTGCACGGTCTTCTGCAGTCCTTCGACGGTCTGCCGGAGCCGGGTGACGTCACGGTGAGCCAACAGCGCCGCGAGAAATGGATGCTCGGTCTTGGCGAACAGCTGCTGAAGTGCCTCGGCGTCGGTCGTGTAGCCGGTTTTGGTCTTCTTGGTCTTGGGCATCTCCAGCTGGTCGAAAAGCACTTCCTGCAGCTGCTTGGGCGAACCGAGATTGACCTCACGGCCGATCGCGCCGTAGGCGTCCTGCGCTGCAGCCAGCATCCGCTCGGTGAACTCGGCGTGCAGGACATCGAGATGCTCACCGTCAACTGCGATCCCTCGGGACTCCATCCGGGCCAGAACATCGATGAGCGGCAGCTCAAGGTCACGCAGCAGATCGAGCGATCCCAACTGTTCGAGCTCGCCCTCCAACACTCCCCACAGGTCGAGTGTCGCGCGGGCCCGTTGAGCCGCGCCCTCGGCTCCTGCGGAGTCGTCGTCGAACGCCAACTGCCCCGAATCATCGGTGACCATGATCTCGCGTTTGAGATAGCGCATCGCCAGATCGCCCAGATCGTACGAACGTTGGTCGGGCTTGAGCAGATATGTCGCAAGCGCCGTGTCGGCCACGACTCCGGCGAGCGTCCAGCCCTGCGCGGCCAGGGCATGCGATTGCCCCTTGGAATCGTGCAGCACCTTGGGCCGGTCGACATCGGCGAGCCAGGCCGCCAGAGCCGCCTCGTCGGCCGCGCTCAGGCCTTCGACGGTGATCCAGGCCGCAGGCCCCGAAGCGGTCGCAATCGAAATCTCATCGGTCCTCGCGTTGACTGGCGACGCGATTCCCTTGACGTCGAGTCCGACCGGATCGGTGCCGGTGTTCTCGGCCAGCCAGGCGGCCAATGCGTCGTGTGCGACGAGCTCGATGTCGAGTGCGACCCCGGCACCGGCTTCGACGTGCTCGTCGCCTCCGCCCAGGTATTCGAACAGCCGCGTGCGCAGAGCCGCGAACTCCAATGCATCGAAGACCGTGTGAATCGCCTCGCGGTCCCACTCGGTGGAGAAGGCCAGATCGCTCGGACCGGCTGGCAGGTCGAGATCGCGGATCAACGCGTTGATACTGCGGTTGCGAATGACATCGTCGAGGTGGGCGCGCATCGATTCACCGGCCTTGCCGGGGATCTGGTCGACCTTCGCGATGATCTCCTCGAGGGAGCCGAACTGACCCAACCACTTGGCGGCCGTCTTGGGACCCACACCGGGAACACCCGGCAGGTTGTCGCTGGTCTCGCCCACCATCGCGGCGATATCGGGGTAGTTGACCGGCAACACGCTGTACTTCTCGAGGACCGCCGCAGGTGTCATGCGAGCAAGATCGGACACGCCCTTGCGCGGATACAACACCGTGACGTTGTCGGTCACGAGCTGCAGCGCATCGCGGTCGCCGGTGCAGATCAGCACTTCCATGCCGTCGGCCTCTGCCTGGGTCGCGAGGGTTCCGATGATGTCGTCGGCTTCGAAGCCGTCCTTCTCGAACGTCCTGATCTGCAGGGCTTCGAGGATCTGCTTGATCAACGGGATCTGGCCGGTGAACTCGACCGGCGATTTGGACCGGTTCCCCTTGTAATCGGGATACTGCTCGAGCCGGAATGTCTTGCGTGAGACGTCGAAGGCCACCGCGACATGTGTGGGCTTCTCATCTCGCAGGACGTTGATCAGCATCGACGTGAAGCCGAAGACGGCATTCGTGTGCTGGCCTGTCGTCGTCGCGAAGTTGTCGACGGGCAGGGCGAAAAAGGCACGGTAGGCGACGGAATGACCGTCGATCAGCAGTAGGCGGTCCACACCCACGACTCTAGTGGTCACCTCCGACCGATTGACCAGCGACGGGGAGCTATCCGCGAGGGATGCCCTGACGACGGCGCAGCGTGCGCCGAACGGCGATCAACTTGCCGGTATCGCGCGAATTCGTCGCCTTGGTCGTCAGGCGTGATCGCAACTTGCTGGACTGGATCGCACGCAATACGGCGATCTGGTTGAAACCGATCTTGGTGAGGTAACGATGCGGCTCCCGAGAATGCACCGGGATCGCGGCAACCACGATCTCGCAGTTCTTGTCTTCACCGTAAGTCGCCGCAGCGGACAGCAGCGTCGACGCGACTGATTTGCGGCGGAACCGGGGCGAGACCTGAATCTCGGTGACGAGCAGGATACGGGTCAGGTTGATCGGCGTGATGGTGCTGATGTCGCACACTGTCGCTCCGACGATCTCGTCGTCGACGACCGCGACGATGACCCGTCGGTCAGGCCGGTTCAACGTCATCTCCAGCGCCGACTCGGCTTCCGCGAGCCCCGGCTGACGCCACAGCGACTGCTGCGTGAACGCCTCGGACCCCTCATCCTTGCTGGCGACAGCGCACTCGGTCCACAGTGCAATGAGGGCGGCAGCGTCATCGCGGTCGGCGTCCCGGAGGATTACATGGGGTCGGGCTGACATTCCGGTCCTGCTCTCTCGTACGGGACACTCCTCTGTAGCGGAGAATCCAGGTGACACACTACGCGCTGGGCCACCACACCGGACCCCCGGTTGAACGGTCAACTGTCGAAGGAGACCTTACATGTTCGTCGGAATCGGCACTGTCACCAATGTCGTGACGGTGATCGTCGGTTCAGGCCTGGGCCTGCTCATCGGGCACCGCTTGGGGCTGCACATCCGCACGACCGTGACCTCTGCCCTCGGTCTCGTGACCTTACTGATAGCGGCGCAGAGTGCGATGGCCGTCTCCGACGGACAATTCACCGCCGCTGTCGGAGACAGCGCTCCGCTCCTCATCGTGCTGGGAGCGCTCGTGTTCGGCGGCATCATAGGCTCTGCCCTACGTCTGGAGGCCCGACTCGAATCATTCGGAGGTTGGCTCCAAGGACGACTCACCCGCGGCGACAGCAGCGGTCAGAACCGCGATCGGTTCGTCGAAGGCTTCGTGATCAGTTCGCTGGTGTTCTGCGTCGGGCCGCTGACGATCCTCGGATCGATCAACGAGGGGCTTGGCAACGGCGCCGACCAGCTCCTCCTCAAAGCCACACTCGACGGATTCGCCTCCCTCGCGTTCGCTGCTTCATTTGGCATCGGCGTCATGGCCTCGGCCGTCTCGGTCGGTGTGATCCAAGGATCGCTGACCCTTCTCGGCGCACTGCTGGGTTCATTCATGCCCGACGCGCACCTGGCCGCCCTGACTGCGACAGGCGGGCTCATCCTGATCGGAGTAGCGCTGCGATTGCTGGATCTCAAGATCTTCGCCGTGGCCGATCTGCTGCCCGCACTGATCCTGGCACCCCTGCTGTGCCAATTGGCCATCGCGATCCGGTGACTTGCCGAGCACATCGAAACCCAACTGTTACCTGAATCGGTAATTTGAACGCGCATGTGATGCCTGTCACTGGCTATAGTCCGAAGATCACTTAGCGGTCTGCCGACAGGAGTACATGCGTGCGATTGCGAATCGCGGCCCTCATTGCCGTGGTGCTGGGAATTTTGATCCTCAGCACCGCAGGCACAGCAACGGCCCAGACGACGCCCCCACCCGATTCCCCCGCTGGCACGATCCCTCAAGAGAATCCCGTCGTCGACGGACCCAACATCACTGTCACCCTCAACGACCTCAAGGGCGGCAAGGGCGAACCGGCTCCTGTGCCCGGGGTCAAGCTGACGGTCCGCCAAGACAGCAAGACCGGTCCGGAGCTCGGCACCCAGACGACGGACCAAAAGGGCCGCATCAGCATCGCGATCCCCGGAAACGGCACCTACGTCGTCGAACTCGATCCGGACTCGCTGCCCAAGGGCGTCAAGTTGAGCGGCGGGGCGGAGACGGCCAAGACCGTCGAGGTCAAGATCGCGGCAGCCACATTCGTCCAGTTCCAGATCGGCGCGGTCGTCGTCGAGGAAGCCTCACTGGCCAGCAAGGTCATCGACGGCACGCGTGACGGTCTCAAGTACGGGCTCATCATCGCGCTGGCGGCACTGGGCCTGTCGCTGATCTTCGGCACGACCGGACTCACGAACTTCGCCCACGGTGAGCTCATCACCTTCGGTGGCATTGCCACCTACGTCTTCAATCAGACGTTCGGCCTCCCGGTCATCGTCGCCGGCCTGCTGGCGGTCATCGCAGCAGCGATCTTCGGCTGGGTGCAGGACCGCGGACTATGGCGCCCGCTGCGCAACCGCGGCACGGGCCTGATCGCGATGATGATCGTGTCGATCGGATTCGCTCTGCTTCTGCGCAGTATCTTCCAGTACTTCTTCGGCGGCTCGACCAAGACGCTGTCGCAGTACGTAGCGCAACCGCGGTCGAGCTACGGCCCGTTCGACCTGTCCGACAAGGAGATCGCGATCTTCGCGATCTCGATCCTCACGATCGCGATCACCTGCATCGCCCTCATGCGCACCCGCCTCGGCAAGGCGATGCGGGCGGTGTCCGACAATCCGGCCCTCTCAGCGTCGTCGGGCATGCGGGTCGACGGCATCATCTCGTCGGTATGGATCCTCGGCACAGCGCTGACCGGCCTGGCCGGTGTCCTGCTCGCACTTCAAGACCAGGTCAACTTCCAGATGGGCTTCAAACTGCTGCTGCTGGTCTTCGCGGGTGTCACGCTCGGTGGACTCGGCACGATCTGGGGCGCACTGCTGGGGTCACTGGTCATCGGCTTGATGGTCGAACTCGGCCCCGTCTTCGGCGTACCTGCCTCGATCAAGGAGGTCGGCGCGCTCGTCGTGCTGATCTTGATCCTGCTCATCAGACCGCAAGGCCTGCTCGGCCGAGCACAACGGATCGGATAAGGGGGAATCATGGACTTCGGAACAGTCATCGACGCCGCACTGTCAGCGGCCCTCGGCCCCCAGGCCATCGTCTTCGCGCTCGCCGCCATCGGGCTCAACGTCCATTTCGGCTACACAGGGCTGCTGAACTTCGGCCAGGCCGGCTTCATGTCGATCGCCGCCTTCGGCCTCGCCGTCAGCGTCGTCACCTGGGACTTGCCGTTCTGGGCAGGCCTGATCATCTCGATGCTCGCGGCAGTGCTGCTGGCACTCGTACTCGGTGTGCCGACGCTTCGGCTTCGTGCCGACTATCTGGCCATCGCGACGATCGCGACCTCGGAGATCCTGCGCCTGGTGTTCGGCGCGGTCGAGTTCAAGGACACGTTCGGTGGTTCCAATGGTCTGACCGGGTTCGCCCGGCCGTATCAGGACCTCAACCCCTTCGATAAGGGCCTCGACCTGGGAGTCGTTTCGTTCAGCCGCAACGATCTGTGGTCCACCACGGTGGGGTGGGCGCTGGTAGCGCTCAGCTGCCTGCTCGTCTGGGCGCTGATGCGCAGCCCCTGGGGGCGTGTGCTGCGCTCGATCCGCGAGGACGAGGACGCCGTCCGCTCGCTGGGCAAGAATGTCTTCGCCTACAAGATGCAGGCCCTCGTACTCGGCGGCATCTTCGGCGGTATCGCGGGTGTCTTCCACATCCTGAAGCAGGCCTCGGCCGTGCCGTCCGACTTCAACACGACGTTCACGTTCTATGCCTACGCGGCCCTGCTGATCGGCGGCGCCGCCCGGGTCCTCGGGCCGGTCGTGGGTTCGATGATCTTCTGGTTCCTCATCGCCGGGATCGGCTCCTTCTTCAGTGAAGCGACCAAGGGCACCGACCCGATCATCCCCGACTGGATCATGACTCAAACCCAAGCCAGCCTGGTCCGCCTGATCCTCCTAGGACTCGGGCTCATGCTGCTGATGGTCTTCAGACCGCAAGGAATCTTCGGAGACCGAAGGGAGATCGCAATCGATGGCCGCTGAACTCAGTGACGCCCGCGCAGCACTCGCAGGAGTCTCAAACGAACCAGGTGCCGCCAAGCCTGATCCGATCGTCAAGGGCAGCAACATCACCCGCACGTTCGGCGGACTCAAGGCAGTCGATGTCGAACACATCGAGATCCAACGCGGTGTCATCACCGCGCTGATCGGTCCCAACGGCGCCGGCAAGACGACCCTGTTCAATCTGCTGACCGGCTTCGACGAGCCGGATGCAGGTGACTGGTCGTTCAATGGCAAGTCGCTGGCCAAGGTCCCGGCCTACAAGGTCGCACGACTGGGTATGGTCCGCACGTTCCAGCTCACCAAAGTGCTGTCCAAGCTCACGGTGATCGAGAACATGCGTCTCGGCGCGACGGGCCAGACGGGCGAGAAATTCTGGTCCGCGATCTTCAAATCCCTGTGGAAGTCACAGGAGAGCGCCAACACCGCACGCGCCGATCAGCTGCTCGAGAGGTTCAAACTCGACGCCAAACGCGAGGACTTCGCCGGCACGATGTCAGGCGGTCAGCGCAAACTGCTCGAGATGGCTCGTGCCCTGATGGTCGACCCCGAGCTGATCATGCTCGACGAGCCGATGGCCGGCGTCAACCCGGCCCTCAAGCAGTCGCTGCTTGGCCACGTCAAGTCACTGCGCGACGAAGGACGGACGGTCCTATTCGTCGAGCACGATATGGACATGGTGCGCGACATCTCCGACTGGGTCATCGTCATGGCCCAAGGACAGATCGTCGCGGAGGGCACTCCGCAATCGGTCATGGCCGATCAGCGGGTCATCGACGCGTACCTCGGCGCACATCACGGCGAGGACATTAGCGAGATCGATATCGAGCAGCTCGAACAAGCCGCCGAAGCCGAGCTCGACGCCGAGGCCGAGGAGACACAGTCATGACCGAGACACCGATCCAGACCGAGCGCGAGAAGCACCTGTCGAACGCCGACGGAGCGGTGCTGCGGGCCGACAACCTGATCGCAGGCTATCTGCCCGGCGTCAACATCCTCAACGGTGCCGATCTGTACTGCCAGCCCGGGGAACTCGTCGGGATCATCGGTCCCAATGGCGCCGGCAAGTCGACCCTGCTCAAGTCATTGTTCGGCCTGGTCAGGATCCACGAAGGAGGCGTGACCCTCAAGGGCGATGAAATCACGAACCAACGCGCCGACCAGCTCGTGTCGAAGGGGATCGGCTTCGTCCCGCAGACCGAGAATGTGTTCCCAAGCCTGACGATCGAGGAGAACCTCGAGATGGGCTGCTACCAGGACCCCAAGCGGTTCGCGGAGCGCTTCCAGTTCGTGACCGATCTGTTCCCACGCCTCGGGGAACGGCGCAAGCAGCGTGCAGGTCAGCTGTCCGGCGGCGAGCGTCAGATGGTCGCGATGGGTCGCGCCTTGATGATGGACCCGTCCGTCCTGCTGCTCGACGAGCCGTCCGCGGGCCTGTCCCCCGTGCTGCAGGACGAGGTGTTCGTGCAGACCCGCAATATCAACAAAGCCGGCGTCTCGGTCATCATGGTCGAGCAGAACGCCCGACGCTGTCTGCAGATCTGCGACCGCGGCTACGTCCTGGACCACGGCACCACGGCCTACTCAGGCACCGGGCGGTCGTTGTCGAACGACCCCAAGGTCATCGAACTCTACCTCGGCACGCTGGGGCAGAACACCGACTGACCGCTGCGGTTTTCCGCGTATTTCGCACCATCGCATTCGAGTGACCTCCGGCGTACATTTTGCCGAAGGGAGAAATGAGGAATTCATTTAGATCACTCGAAAGGCAATGTCATGAAACGAAGTTCGCAGATTCTCGTCGCAGCTACGGCAACACTGCTCGTCAGCGGTTTTGTCACCTCAGGCCCGGCCATTGCGGGTGGCCGTGATCCATCGCCGTCGCAAGCACGCACCTGGGCCGACGGCCTACTGACTCCGCTCAGCCTCGCGGTCGACGCTCACGGCCGTGCCCTCGTCTCACAGAACTTCAAAGGCGAACTGACCCGAATCAGCTCCAACGGCGCCCGCACGACGATAGCCGCTTCGCCGGGCAATGAGCTCGGAGCGGTGTCCACGCGCGGCAGGACGATCTACTGGGCCACAACAGGTCAGGACCCAGCTTCACCGGCCGCGGCTCTGTGGGCCAAACGCAAGGGACACCCGGCCAAGCGGATCGCTGATCTACGCGCGTTCGAAGCGGCCAAGAATCCGGACCAGAGAAAGACGTATGGATTCCGGGATCTGCCCCAGTCTTGTATCGACCAGTTCCCGGCCGACAATCCGGCGTCGTACACCGGTCTCGTCGACAGCCATCCCTATGCGTCCTATGCGGCCAAGAACAAGGTCTACGTGGCAGACGCAGGCGCCAATGCGATCCTCTCGGTTCGCACTGACAAGCGTCATGCCAGGCCCAAGGTCGTGGCAACCCTGCCGGCCCGAGGGTCCGTCGTCACAGCCGAGGCCCTGCAGGCACAGGGCTTGCCTACGTGCGCGGCAGGACACAAGTACTACTTCGAGTTCGTCCCGACCGACGTCGAAAGAGCCCGCAACGGATGGCTCTATGTGACGTCATTGCCGGGTGGACCCGAGGATGCGAGTCTCGGGGCACGGGGTGCGGTGTACAAGGTCAATCCGCACAATGGCAAGGCCCGTCAAGTCGCAGGAGGCTTCGTGGGCGCCACCGATCTTGCCCTTGGACCTGATGGAACTATCGCGGTGGCCGAACTGTTCGGGGGAGCAACAGGAGCCGGTCAGGTGACGTTCATCAAGCCGTGGTCGTCATACCGCAAGTCCTTGCCGCTGACAGCACCCGGTGCCGTGGAATGGACCGGAACACGTCGTCACAGCAAGCTGTACGTCACGACCGACGCATTCGTGCTGGGGGCTGAAGGCCCGCAGCCGATCGGCAAGCTGCAAGTCCTGAAGTTTCACTGATACGCGTCGATGAAACAACAGTGCCCCCGGTCCGAAGACCGGGGGCACTGCCAGCTCCAGCTGTCAGACTGTGCCGGCGATGTAGTCGATCGGCGAGATCTTGTTGTCCTTGTCGTATTCGTAGATGCCGATCGAGGCGGCCGTCGGGCTACCCAGATCACTCAACTCGATCGGGCCGGAGACACCGTCATAGTCGATGTCGGCCTTGGGATCGGCCTTGAGCAACTCGGCGCACTTCTCGAAGGAGTCGCACTTCTCGCCGCCCTTGGTGACGTCGGGGAGAGCCTTTGCGATGGCCGCGCCCGAATCGTCGCCAGCCACGATCGCGGCCAGAGAGGACGTGACGACGGCATCGTAGGACTCAGCCGAGTACGTGTAGTCCTTCAGCTTAGGATCAACCGTCAGCAGACGCTTGCGGAAGTCCGCACCCGCCTTCGCGCCGGGGATCGTGCCCTTGGTGCCAGTCAGCGTTCCGGGCGGCAGCGTTGCTGTGCCATCTTTGCTGTAGTCAGCGGTGTTGCCGTCGACGAAGTACGTCGGGACCTTGGTCGGGGCCACGCCGGCCTGGATCAGCTTCGGAACGATCGTCGTGGTCTCCTCGAAAGCGATCAGGACGACGGCATCGGCCTTCGCATTCGCGATCTCGGTGATCTGCGAGTCACCCGGTCCGGCCTTCTCGCTGTAGAGCACCGAAGCTGCGACCTTCGAACCGGCGTTCTCGAGGTTCTTGGTCACTTCCTTGGCCAGCGTCTCACCGTAGGCGTCCTGGCGAGCCAGGATCGCGACGTTCTGACGGCCGTCCTTGACCAGCAGGTTGGCGAGAACCGCACCCTGCAGGATGTCGGACGGCGCTGTGCGGAAGTAGAGGTCAGGTTTGTCGTAAGGCGCCTTCAGATCGAAGTCGGTCGACGTGTTGGCGGGCGAGTACATGACCGCGCCGGCCGACATGATCTTGTCGATCACAGTGAACGAGACGCCCGAGGACGCGGCACCGACGATGACGTCGGACTTGGCCTTGAGCAGCTTGTCGGTCTCGGCAGGAGCAATGCCCGAATCGGTGTCACCCGAGTCGGCCTTGACGCCGACAACGTCCTTGCCGTTGACGCCACCGGCGGCGTTGATGTCCTTGATGGCGAGGTCGACTCCGGCGAACTCCGGGGGGCCGAGGAAGGCGAGGCTGCCGGTGGCCGGTAGGAGTGAACCGATGGTCAGCGTCCCGTCGCCCTTGGCGGCCGGAGGGGCGTCGGTCTTCTTGTCGTCGTCGCCTGCGCTGTCGCTACCACCACAGGCAGCAAGAACGAGTGCGCTCGCGGCGGCCACGGCAGCCAGGCGAATCGTTGTGGAACTGCGTTTCATCAATCCTCCGGATGGGTCGAGAAACTGTGGTGTACACCACAGTCCATGCGTAGGACAGAACTTAGTCTTTTAACGACGCAAATGGGTCAACGTTTCGTGCCGGTCTGGTTAAGTAGCCGTTTTGTAACCGTGCAAGGCCCCACAAGCGGCGAAATCGACGCTATTCGGCCGATTCGCCGAGCGCCGGGCCGTGATCGATGACGCTTTGCGCAACCTGCTGCATCGTGAGACGCAGGTCCATCGCCGTGCGTTGGATCCAGCCGAAGGCTTCGGGCTCGCTGATATCGAGGGCTTCTTGCAGCAGGCCCTTGGCCCGTTCGATGACTTTGCGGCTCGCCAGCTGCCCGGTGAGATCACCGACCTCGTGTTCGAGCGCGATGATCTCGGCGAAGCGGCTGCGAGCCATCTCGATCGCCGGCACCAGATCTGACTTGGAGAACGGCTTGACGAGATAGGCCATCGCGCCTGCCTCACGAGCCCGTTCGACCAGATCGCGCTGGCTGAAGGCCGTGAGCATCACGACCGGCGCGATCCGCGCCTGTGCGATCTGCGCCGCTGCCGCGATCCCGTCGAGTTTGGGCATCTTGACGTCCATCACGACCAGGTCGGGCCGGTGCTCGGTGACCAGTTTGACTGCGGCTTCACCGTCCGATGCCTGGGCTACCACGTCATAGCCCTCTTCCTGGAGCATCTCGGCCAGATCGAGCCGGATCAGCGCCTCGTCCTCGGCAATGACGACACGGAGCGCTGGACGGGATCCCGATGACGAAGACACAACATTCACATGAGAAGGTTATACGGCTCGCTTGTGAGCATGCCGAGTTGGCGGAATGGTAGACGCGATGGTCTCAAAAACCATTGTCCGAAAGGGCGTGCGGGTTCGAGTCCCGCACTCGGCACAAACAAAGAATCGGGTTCTGTCCGCGCATATGCGGTCAGAACCCGATTCTTTATCTGTCAGGACGGGTCGTACGCCGGTGAGACCCGGTTGATGGCATCGCCCATGTTGTGGATGCGCAGCGCGTTGGTGGAGCCGGGGATGCCCGGAGGGCTCCCGGCCACGATCACGACTTGATTGCCGGGAGCGCAACGGTCAATCTCCAACAGCGCCCGGTCGACCTGCAGGACCATGTCGTCGGTGCTCTTGACCTCGGCGACCAGGAACGTCTCGATCCCCCAGCTCAACGCGAGCTGACGGCGCACGAGATCGTACGGCGTGAACGCGATGACAGGCACCCGCGAGCGATAGCGCGTCATACGCCGCGCGGAGTCCCCGCTCGTCGTGAAGGCGACGACGAACCGCGCGTCGACGGCCTCGGCACAGTCGGCCGCGGCCCGACAGATGATGCCGCTCTTGGTCTTGGCCTTCCAGCTGAACGCTGCCATGCGCGGCAGGCCGTGGTCTTCGGTCGATTCCACGATGCGCGCCATCGTACGGACCGTCAGGATGGGGTACTCCCCCACGCTGGTCTCGCCCGACAGCATAACCGCGTCGGCACCGTCGAGCACCGCATTCGCGACATCGGACGCCTCGGCGCGGGTGGGCCGCGGAGCCGAGATCATCGACTCGAGCATCTGAGTCGCGACGATGACCGGCTTGGCGTTGCGGCGCGCCTTCTCCACGATGAGCTTCTGCACGATCGGGACGTCTTCGAGTGGCAGCTCGACACCCAGGTCACCGCGCGCGACCATGACGCCGTCGAAGGCGTCCATGATGCCGTCGAGGTTGTCGACGGCCTGCGGCTTCTCGATCTTGGCGATGACGGGACGGACGATGCCTTCCTCGTCCATGATCTTGCGGACGTCGTCGTAGTCGTCGGCCGAGCGGACGAACGACAGTGCGATGAAGTCGACGCCGAGATGCAGCGCGAACCGCAGATCGTCGACGTCCTTCTCGCTCATCGCTGGAACGCTGACCATGACGCCGGGAAGGTTGATCCCCTTGTTGTTGCTGATCTGGCCGTTGGTCTCGACGACGCAGGTCACGTCGGTCTCGGAGACGATGGTCGCACGCAGCCGCATGCGGCCGTCGTCGATCAGGATCTCGTCGCCGGCGTTGACATCGCCCGGGAGGCCCTTGTAGGTCGTCCCGCAGCGATGCTGATCGCCCAGGATGTCTTCGGTCGTGATCGTGAAGGTGTCACCCACGGCCAGCTGGATGGGGCCTTCGGCGAAGCGGCCCAGACGGATCTTGGGGCCTTGGAGGTCGGCCAGGACCGCGATGGCCTTGCCGGACTTCTCGGCGGCCGCACGGACCCATTCGAAATTCTGCCGGTGATCGGACTGGTCCCCGTGGCTCATATTGAGCCGGGCCACGTCCATGCCGGCTTCGGCCAGCTCCTCGATCTTGGTGGCGTCGCCCACTGCGGGGCCGAGCGTACAAACGATTTTGGCTCTTCTCACGACTCCACCTTAGTCAGGACAAATGGTTACCCGCGAGTCATGTTTGTAGTTTCACGCAACAAAAACAGAATCGCTCCTCGAGCCGGCCGAAAGGAGCCCTTTCGACCAGCTCGAGGAGCGGACAGATCAGACCGTCAGCGGACGGGCATTCGGCAGGATCGGGACCGGAAGGGTCGTCGATCCTTGCAGGTAAGCATCGACGCCGGCCGCGGCAGAGCGTCCCTCTGCGATGGCCCACACGATGAGCGACTGACCGCGTCCGGCATCACCTGCGACGAAGACCCCGTCGACGCTCGACATGTACTGCTTGTCGCGCTTGATGTTTCCGCGCTCGTCGAGTTCGACGCCGAGCTGGTCGACGAGCCCGGTGGTCTCCGGTCCGGTGAAGCCCATCGCGAACAGGACGAGCTGGGCCGGGAGATCACGCTCGGTGCCTTCGATCTCGGTCAACTTGCCGTCGACGAATTCGACTTCGACGAGGCGCAGCGCGCTGACGTTACCGTTCGCGTCGCCGATGAACTCCTTGGTGGAGACCGAGTAGACCCGGTCGCCGGCCTCCTCATGCGCTGATGAGACCCGGTAGATCATCGGATACGTGGGCCACGGCTGGCTGCCCGGACGGTCCGTGCCGGGATTGGGCAGGATCTCCAACTGGGTGATCGAACGAGCACCCTGACGCACCGAGGTGCCGAGGCAGTCCGCACCCGTGTCACCGCCGCCGATGATGACGACATCCTTGTCGGTCGCGAGGATCTGATCTTCGACCTCTTCGCCGAGTGCCACGCGATTGGCCTGGGGCAAGAACTCCATGGCCTGATGGATCCCGGCGAACTCACGTCCCGGTACCGGCAGTTCACGGCGCACCGTCGAACCGATGGCCAGAACAACCGCATCGTAGCGATCACTCAGCTGTGAGCCGGTCAGCGTGTCGCCGATCTGGACGCCGGTACGAAATACCGTGCCCTCGCGCTCCATCTGATTGATCCTGCGGTCGACGTGGACCTTCTCCATCTTGAACTCGGGAATGCCGTAGCGCAGCAGTCCACCGGGCTTGTCATCACGCTCGTAGACCGCGACGGTGTGACCCGCTCGAGTCAGCTGCTGGGCAGCCGCCAGCCCGGCAGGTCCCGAACCGACGACTGCGACGGTCTTACCGGTCAGCCATTCGGTGGGTTCGGGCCTGACCCGGCGGTCGTCCCAGGCTTTGTCGATGATCGAGACCTCGACGTTCTTGATCGTCACGGCATCGCGATTGATGCCGACGACGCACGCCGTCTCGCACGGCGCCGGGCACAGCCGACCGGTGAACTCCGGAAAATTGTTGGTCGCATGCAGCCGGTCGAGCGCCTCGTCCCAGTCATCGCGCCAGACCAGGTCGTTCCACTCGGGGATCAGATTGCCCAATGGGCAGCCGGAGTGGCAGAACGGGATACCGCAGTCCATACAACGTCCGGCCTGCTCGGTGATGATCGGCAACAGCGCCTTGCCCGGCCCCCCGGGGTAGACCTCGTTCCAGTCGTTGATCCGTTCGGCGACCGGACGGCGCTCGGCGACCTCGCGGGGGGTTGTGATGAATCCTCTGGGATCAGCCACGTGCGGCCACCTCCATCATGCGTGCAGTCGTATCTTCTTCGGACAGTCCTTCGGCTTCGGCAGCGTCGCGCGCCTCGAGCACCAGTCGGTAGTTGACCGGCATGATCTCGGTGAATCGCGGGAGCGACTGCTCCCAATGAGCCAGCAGGTACTCGGCGACGGCCGAACCGGTTTCTTCGTAGTGCTTGGCAATCAGGCCGCGCAACTCTTCGCCCGTACCGGCCGGTACGGGCCGCAGCTCAACCATTTCGCGGTTTACCAACGTCTCATCCAGATCCAGGATGTACGCCGATCCGCCGCTCATGCCGGCCGCGACGTTACGACCCGTGACGCCCAGGATGACGACGCGTCCACCGGTCATGTACTCCAGCGCGTGATCGCCAACCCCTTCGACGACCGCACTGGCACCGGAGTTGCGGACGCAGAACCGTTCGCCGACCTTGCCGCGCAGGAAGATCTCTCCCCCGGTCGCGCCGAAGCCGATGACATTGCCAGCCACGATCTGCGCCTCGGCGGTGTACTGCGCCTCACGTGGCGGACGCACCACGATGCGTCCACCCGACAGACCCTTCCCGACGTAGTCGTTGCCATCGCCTTCGAGCCGCAGCGTGACGCCCTTGGGTACGAAGGCCCCGAATGATTGGCCCGCCGATCCAAGGAAGGTGATGTCGATCGTGTTCTCGGGCAGACCCTCGCCGCGGAAGCGTTTGGTGACCTCGTGACCCAGCATCGTGCCGACCGTGCGGTTGACGTTGCGGATCGCGAGCTGGGCCCGAACCGGTTCGCCCCGTTCGAGCGCATCGGCACTGAGCGCGATGAGTTCGTTGTCGAGCGCCTTGTCGAGGCTGTGATCCTGTGTCGTCGTGTTGTGCAGCGAGGCGCCCTCGGGCAACTCCGGCACGTACAGGATCGGTGACAGGTCGAGACCGTCGGCTTTCCAGTGGCCGATGGCCTGGTCGACGTCGATGACCTCGGCATGCCCGACGGCTTCCTCGATGGTCCGGAAGCCGAGGCTCGCGAGGTACTCGCGCACTTCTTCGGCGATGAAGTTGAAGAAGTTGACGATGTACTCGGCCTTGCCGGAGTACTTCTCGCGCAGCGCCTTGTTCTGAGTCGCCACGCCGACGGGGCACGTGTCGAGATGGCACACGCGCATCATGATGCAGCCGCTGACAACCAACGGAGCGGTCGCGAAACCGAACTCCTCGGCGCCCAGCAGCGCGGCGATCACGACGTCGCGGCCGGTCTTGAGCTGGCCGTCGGCCTGCACGACAACCCGGTCACGCAGACCGTTCAGCAGCAGGGTCTGCTGCGTTTCGGCCAGACCGAGCTCCCAGGGCCCACCGGCATGCTTGAGCGAGGTCAACGGCGATGCACCGGTGCCTCCGTCATGCCCGGAGATCAAGATCACGTCGGCCTTGGCCTTGGCGACTCCCGCCGCGACAGTACCGACGCCGACCTCCGAGACAAGCTTGACGTGCACTCGCGCCACCGGATTGGCGTTCTTGAGATCGTGGATCAGCTGCTTGAGATCCTCGATCGAGTAGATGTCGTGGTGCGGCGGCGGGCTGATGAGCCCGACTCCAGGGGTCGAGTGACGGGTCTTGGCCACCCAGGGGTAGACCTTGGGTCCGGGCAGCTGACCACCCTCGCCGGGCTTGGCACCCTGCGCCATCTTGATCTGGATGTCATCGGCGTTCGTCAGATACTCCGATGTGACGCCGAAACGTCCCGACGCGACCTGTTTGATCGACGAGCGACGCTCAGGATCGTACAGACGATCGGGATCCTCACCGCCTTCGCCCGTGTTGGACTTTCCGCCCAGACGGTTCATCGCGATCGCAAGCGTCTCGTGGGCTTCCTGGCTGATCGAGCCGTACGACATCGCACCGGTCGAGAACCGTTTGACGATCTCGCTGGCAGGCTCGACCTCGTCGATCGAGATCGGTTCACGCAGGCCGTCCTTGAAGCTGAACAGACCGCGCAGCGTCAACAGCCTCTCGGACTGGTCGTCGACCCGTGAGGTGTATTGCTTGAAGATGTCGTACGAACCCGTGCGGGTCGAGTGCTGCAGGCGGAACACCGTTTCGGGGTCGAACAGGTGCTCTGGTCCCCCACGGCGCCATTGGTACTCGCCGCCGACCTCGAGGTGACGGCGCGGACCGGAGATCCCGCTGGTCGGGTAGGCCTTGATGTGGCGCGAACGCACTTCCCGCGCGATGACGTCGAGCCCGGCTCCGCCGAGTTTGGACGATGTGCCGGTGAAGTAGGCGTCGACGACCTCGTGCGACAGGCCGACCGCCTCGAAGATCTGCGCACCGGTGTACGACGCGACGGTCGAGACACCGATCTTGCTCATGACCTTCAAGACGCCCTTACCCAGACCGTAGACCACATTGCGCAGGGCCGTAGTGGGAGCGACATCGGTCACGAAGACCTTCTCGCGGGCCAGGTCCTCGGCGGTCTCGAGCACCAGATACGGGTTGACCGCGGTGGCGCCGTAACCGATCAGCAGCGCAACATGATGCACCTCGCGGACGTCGCCGGCCTCGATGATGAGTCCGGCCTGCGTGCGGAGCTTCTCGCGCACCATGTGGTGGTGCACCGCACCGGTCAGCAGCAGCGACGGGATCGGGGCCAGATCGGAATTGGAGTGCCGGTCCGACAACACGATGATGCGGGCGCCCTTGTTGACGATCGCGTCAGTGACATCGGCGCAGATCTCGTCGAGCTTGGCCTTGAGCGCCGCGCCTCCCCCGTCGACCGGGTAGAGACCGCGCACGATGTGCACCGAGAAGCCCGGCATATCGCCGCCGGAGTTCATGTGCCGGATCTTGGCGAGCTCGTCGTTGTCGAGCACCGGGAACGGCAGTTGCAGCATGCGGCACGATGCCGAGCTCGGGGTCAGCAGATTGCGCTCAGGGCCGATCGTGCCGGCCAGTGACGTGACGACCTCTTCGCGGATCGCATCGAGCGGCGGGTTGGTGACCTGCGCGAACAGCTGGCTGAAGTAGTCGAACAACTGGCGTGGACGGTCGGAGATCGCCGCGATCGGCGAATCCGTGCCCATCGAACCGATCGCCTCGGCACCTGTCCGCGCGATCGGCGCGATCAGGATCCGCAGCTCTTCCTCGGTGTATCCGAAGACCTGTTGACGACGGGTGACTGAGGCATGCGTGTGGACGATGTGCTCGAGGTCGGGCAGATCCTCGAAACGGACCAGGCCGGAGTAGAGCCATTCGTCGTACGGGTGCTCGGAGGCCAAGGCGTTCTTGATCTCATGATCCTCGATGATGCGGTGCTCATCGAGGTCGAGCAGGAACATCTTGCCTGGCTCGAGGCGGCCTTTGCGCACGATCGTCTTCTGATCGATGTCGAGCACACCGGCCTCGGACGCCAGGACGACGAGACCGTCGTCGGTGACCCAGAAGCGTCCCGGACGCAGGCCGTTGCGGTCGAGCACCGCGCCGATCTGCGTACCGTCGGTGAAGCAGACCGCGGCGGGGCCGTCCCAGGCCTCCATGACCGAGGAATGGAACTCATAGAACGCCCGGCGAGCCGGGTCCATGTCGGTGTCGTTCTCCCACGCCTCGGGGATCATCATCATGACGGCGTGCGGGAGCGTGCGACCGCCCAGGTGCAGAAGCTCGAGCACTTCATCGAATGACGCAGTGTCGCTGCCGTGGGGATCGCAGATCGGGAACAGCCGCTGGATGTCGCCGGGGATCAGATCGCTCTCCAGCAGCGCCTCGCGGGCACGCATCCAGTTGCGGTTGCCGCGCGCGGTGTTGATCTCGCCGTTGTGCGCGACGAAGCGGAACGGATGCGCGAGCGGCCAGCTCGGGAAGGTGTTGGTCGAGAACCTGCTGTGCACGATCGCCAGCGCCGATGCCATGCGCTCATCGCGCAGATCGGGAAAGAAGTTCTCCAGCTGATCGGTCGTGAGCATGCCCTTGTAGACGAGGGTGCGGCTCGACAGCGACGGGAAGTAGACCGCGAGCTCGTGCTCGGCACGCTTGCGCAGACCGAAGGCAGCACGGTCGAGCGCGATACCGGACAGCTGCTCACCCGCCGACGCGAGGAACATCAGGGCGAACGACGGCATCGCGCCGCGCGACATGCTGCCGAGGATCTCGGGATTGACCGGGACGTCACGCCAGCCGAGGACCGTCAGACCCTCTTCGACCGCTATGGCCTCGATCGCCACGCGAGCCTCGGCAGCAGCTTCGGCTTGGAGCGGCAGGAAGGCCATGCCTGCGGCATAGGCGCCGAGCTCGGGAAGCTCGATTCCGCTGACTGCCCTCAAGAACGCATCGGGAATCTGGATCAGGATTCCCGCACCGTCGCCGGTTGTCGGCTCTCCGCCGACGGCGCCGCGGTGGTCGAGATTGCGCAGGGCAGTGAGTCCCTTGGCCACGATGTCGTTGCTGGCCACGCCCGTCAAGGTCGCGACGAAGGCGACACCGCACGCGTCATGCTCGTTGGCCGGATCGTACAGGCCCTGCGCCGGAGGCAGAGTCTGAAGCGCCTGGAACGGGGAACGGGACTGGGAGCGCATGCATGCCCTCTCTTACGTCATCATGGGTCACGAATATTTCGTACCGGGGACGACGTTGGCCTCGGACAGCGTCACAATGTTACACGGTTTTGACGATGTAGACATCACATGGTGCGTGATGTGCGACATCTGTGGCGACGCTGCCGAGGATCCGGCCGATCCCCTGCACCCGCCGGTTGCCGACGACGATCAGATCGGCGCCGATGTTCTTGGCCACGCTCACAAGCGCCTCGGCCGGCTTGCCGTGCGCCGGACCGCTGTGGATATTGGGCACGATGCCGTTGAGGGACTCGGCGATCTCGGTCGCGATGACCTCGCTCTCGGACTGGATCCGCACATCGCCGAGGTACTCGGGCTCGGTCGCCCGTTCCTTGTCGTCCGCGGCCATCATGACGTGCAGCGCGGCTCCCGTGCTGGCGGCCAAGGAAGCAGCCGCCTCGGCTGCCCTGCGGGAGCTGTCGCTGCCGTCAACGCCGACGAGAATTGTGTGAGGCATGGGGATCTCCGAATCGATGGAACCAGAAGGTAACCATAAGTTACACCTTCAGAGAGCCTGATGAGTAGCAGATCAGCCCAAAGATGCGCCGACGGCCTCGCCGACGAAGTACGTCAGGCCGGCTGCGGCTCCACCGAGCACGAGCTGGCGGATGCCGCCGAACCACCAGGTTCGTGCCGTCACCCGCGTCACGATCGCGCCGCACGTGAACAGACCCACCAGTGACAAGACGATCGCCGGCCACGCCGACTCGATCCCGACGAGATACGACAACAACGGGATCAGCGCACCCAGACCGAAGGAGATGAACGACGATCCGGCCGCCAACAGCGGCGATGACAGGTCATCGGGGTCGACGCCGAATTCCTCGCGGGCGTGCATCTTGAGCGCCTGCTCGGGGTCACGATGGATCTCGTGCGCCATCTCGCGCGCGAGTTCCTCGTCGACGCCCTTCTCGACGAACAACGCCGCAAGTTCGGCCTCTTCGGCGGTCTTGTTGAACAAGATCTCGTCTCGTTCGATCTCGACCTGCGCCAGGGCGAACTCTCGCTGGCTCGCCACCGACGTGTACTCCCCTGCCGCCATCGAGAACGCGCCGGCAGCCAGCCCGGCCAATCCGGCCAGAACGACCGGCTTGGTGTCGGAGGCATTGCTGCCGCCGACCACGCCCATCATCAGCGCGAAGTTGGACACGAGTCCGTCCATCGCACCGAAAACCGCCGGTCGCAGCCAGCCACCGTTGACATCGGGGTGCTTGTGTCCGACCTCGTCGGGATCGGGCAGCGGCGTCCGCTCAGCCGAATCAGCCAAGATCTGGCTCTTTCTCAGCCGTTGACGTCGAAGGCTCGACTTCGTCCCGATTGCGGTTTCGGGTCGCGACGAAGTAGATCAGTGCCAGGGTGAAGACGATGATCGAGGTCCACACGTTGAGCCTGAACGGCCCGATGTGGTTCGCGGTGTCGATACGCAAAGCCTCGATCCAGCCCCGCCCGAGCGTGTAGAGCATCGCATAGAGCGCGAATGCCCGCCCGCCGGTCAGCTTGACTCGCCGGTCGATCGCGATGATCAGGGCTGCCGCAGCCAGATTCCACAGCAGTTCGTACAGGAACGTGGGGTGGAAGGTCTCGAACTGCTGATATCCCAACGGCCGGTTCTCGCGCGCGATCTCCAGACCCCATGGCAGGTCGGTCGGCCGGCCGAACAGTTCTTGATTGAAGTAGTTTCCGAGGCGTCCGATCGCCTGAGCGATCAACAGTCCGGGAGCCAGCGCATCGGCGACCGACGAGAACGACACTCCGTAGCGCCTGCACGCGATGTAGGCACCCAGAGCGCCGCCGGCGATCGCGCCCCAGATGCCGAGTCCGCCCTTCCAGATCAAGAAGACATCCGTGAAATTCTTCCCGTCGCCGAAGTACAGCTCCGGGTCGGTGACGACGTGATAGATGCGCGCACCGACGATCCCGAACGGAATGGCCCAGATCGCGACATCACCGATCAGACCGGCCCGACCGCCGCGGGCCTGGAAACGTCGCTCACCGACCCAGATCGCGACGAGGGCACCGATGATGATGCCGAGCGCATAGGCCCGCAAAGGCAGCGGTCCCAGATGCCACACACCCTCGGAAGGACTCGGGATATAGGCCAGCACGTCAGCTCCTCTCGACGCCGGCGCGCAGATCCTGCGCCAGCGTGCGGATCGCGTCGAGTCCGGCTGACTCATCGGGTGCGTCCAGCAGACAGCGTACGAGGGCAGACCCCACGATCACGGCATCGGCGTACGCGGCGATCTCGTGGGCCTGGGCACCGTTCGACACGCCGAGCCCGACGCCCGCGGGTTTGTCGCTGATCTTGCGGATCCGCGCGACGAGCTCCTCACCCAATGAGCTGGTCTGTTCGCGCGCACCCGTGACGCCCATGACCGCAGTCGCGTAGACGAATCCGCTGGCCGCGTCGACCGTCATCTGGAGCCGCTCATCGGTCGAGGACGGTGCGACCAAGAAGATGCGATCGAGCCCGTGCGCGTTCGACGCCGTGATCCACTCTCCGGCCTCGTCGGGGATCATGTCGGGCGTGATGAGGCCTGAACCTCCGGCGGCCGCCAAGGCGGCTGCGAACCGGTCGACGCCGTAACGTTCGACCGGATTCCAGTACGTCATCACGACGGTCGGGGCGCCGGTCGCCGCGCTCGCAGTGACGACGTCGAACACATCGTGGGTTCGCGCGCCGGCGAGGAGCGCCTGTTCGGCCGCTGCCTGGATGACGGGACCGTCCATGACCGGATCGCTGTAGGGCAGGCCCACCTCGACGAGGTCGACGCCGCCTTCGACCATGGCCTCGATCGCCTTGATCGACAATTCCTTGGTCGGGAATCCCGAAGGCAGATAGCCCACCAGCGCGGCCCGATTCTCGCCGCGCGTGCGCTCGAACAGCTCGTCGATGTTACTCATTCTTCGACTCCCTGTTCCAGGACGACAGGCTCGTCGATCAGGCCGAAGTACTCCGCCGCGGTATGCACGTCCTTGTCGCCGCGACCCGAGAGGTTGACCAGGATCGTGGCATCAGGGCCGAGCTCCTTGGCCAGCTCCAGCGCGCCGGCCAGGGCGTGCGCCGACTCGATCGCCGGAATGATGCCTTCGGTCTTGCACAACAAGTCGAACGCCGACATCGCGGCGGCGTCGGTGGCCGGGACGTACTGCGCCCGGCCGATATCGGCGAGATACGAGTGTTCGGGGCCGACCCCCGGATAGTCGAGCCCGGCCGAGATCGAATGCGACTCGATGGTCTGGCCGTCCTCGTCCTGCAGCAGGAAGGAGCGGGCGCCGTGCAGCACGCCGACCTCACCTCCGGTGATCGTGGCCGCGTGGCGGCCCGTTTCGACGCCGTCGCCTCCGGCCTCGATGCCGACGAGTCTGACGTCGGCATCGTCGACGAATGCCGTGAACAGGCCGATCGCATTCGAGCCGCCCCCGACACATGCCACAGCGGCATCGGGCAGTTTGCCGTCGAGCGCGAGCGCCTGAGCCCGGGCCTCGTCACCGATCCCGCGGGTCAGATCGCGCACCATCGTGGGGAACGGATGCGGACCGGCCGCCGTCCCGAACAGGTAGGACGTCGTGTCGACGCTGGCGACCCAGTCACGCAGTGCCTCGTTGATCGCGTCCTTGAGCGTGCGGCTGCCGCTCTTGACCGAGATGACCTCGGCGCCGAGCATCCGCATACGGGCGACGTTGAGCGCTTGGCGTTCCGTGTCGACCTCGCCCATGTAGACCGTGCATTCGAGGTCGAGGTAGGCACATGCGGTAGCTGAAGCAACGCCGTGCTGCCCGGCACCCGTCTCGGCGATCGCACGCGGCTTGCCGATGCGTTTGGCCAGCAGAGCCTGCCCGATCACATTCCGGATCTTGTGCGCGCCCGTGTGATTGAGGTCCTCGCGCTTGAGCAGGATCCGGGCTCCCGCCGCCTCGGAGAACCGGTGCGCCTCGTACAACGGGCTGGGAATGTTGGCGTATTCGCGCAGCATCCGATCGAGTTCGGCCATGAAGGCCGGATCGGCCTTGGCCTCGGTCCAGGCCCGGTCGAGCTCATCCAAGGGGGCAACAAGTGCCTCTGGCATGAATCGGCCGCCGAACCGGCCGAAGTGGCCGGTGCTGTCAGGTTGTGCGTAAGTCATGGGTCCTCAGTCGTCAGAAGTCACTGCGCGTGTCAGGGGGGCAAGGGCGGGCGAAGGCGCGTCACTGCACCGGCAGTGACGCCACTACCAGCGATGCTGCAGAGCAGGATGCGTGCCGGCCGCGACCAGGGTCGCAACTGCGGTACGGGGATCTTCACCACGTACCAGGGTCTCGCCGACCAGGACGACATGTGCGCCGAGCTTGGCGTACTCGATGACGTCGTGAGGGCCCCGCACACCGGACTCGGCCACCTTGACCGCCGTGTTGGGGATCAGCGGCGAGAGGCGTTCGAACGTTCCGCGATCGACTTCGAGGGTCTTCAGATTGCGCGCGTTGACGCCAATCAGATCGGCTCCCGCGTCGGCGGCCCGACGAACCTCTTCCTCATCGTGCACTTCCACCAAAGGCGTCAGACCGATCGACCTGGCGCGTTCGATCAGGCTCTCGAGAGCGTTCTGCTCCAACGCCGCAACGATCAGCAGCGCCATGTCGGCGCCGGCCGCTCGGGCTTCCCAGAGTTGGTACGAGGTCGTGATGAAGTCCTTGCGCAGGACCGGGATGTCGACGGTCCCGCGCACGGCGCGCAGATCGTCCAACGTTCCGCCGAAGCGACGTTCCTCGGTCAGGACGCTGATCGCGGCGGCGCCACCGGCCTCGTAGTCGGCTGCGAGTGCCGCAGGATCTTTGATCGTGGCGAGTTCGCCCTTGCTGGGGCTGGATCGCTTGACCTCGGCGATAACCGACACTCCATCGGCCCGAAAGGCCGGCATGGGGTCGAGCGCCGGGTGCTGCCGGGCCGCTTGAGCCTTGAGATCATCGAGTGACGTCTTGGCCATCCGGGCTTCAAGGTCCTCAGCCGCGCCGGCCAAGATCTCGTCCAGAACTGACATGGCCCCTCCTCGGTACCTTCGATAGCCTGCCTGCAAAGAGTAACCCCGTGACGCTCTGAGCGGTTCGGGGGCTGCAGTTCGGTGAGATGACTAGGCTGTCGCCATGGCCGATGACACCGAATCTCCGGGAGCAGATTCTCCTGCGCCGCATCGGTTCGCGGCCTACAGCGTCGCCCTCGGTGTCGGTGCGTTCGCGTGCCTGTTCTTCTTCCCGTTCGGCTGTCTGGTGCTCGGTGTCCCGGCGATCACGACCGGCGTGCACGCTCGCCGCGAAATAGCCGCATCCCGGGGTGAACTGACCGGCGACGAGGTTGCCGTGATCGGCTTGATCATCGGCGGCGCGGCGCTGTTGACCGGGCTCGTGTCATTTTTGCTGTCGGAATGGTCCGGCTGACCGGTTCACGGCGCGAGCCACGAACCCCACGGCGTCACTCGCGCGATGCCGAAGACCACGATCAGCGCCAAGACGACCAAGCCCGTGCGGCCGTCCAGGACGATCATCCGGTCACGAGTGCCTTGCGCCCGTCGTACGATCCACAGCACCCAGGCGACCGCGAGCACCACGACCAGGGCCACGGCCAGCAGATTGCTGCTGAGCGCTGAAACGACATCACCACGGGCAAGATCGTTGACGGCCCGCAGGCCGCCGCAGGCTGGACAGGGCTGACCGGTCACCGCGAGGAACGGGCACAAGCCGTAGGCGCCCGAGACGTGCGGATCACGCAGATGCAACACCGCCAGAGCCCCGAAACCGGCCGCACCCACCAACGCCGGAGCGCGGAATGCGGCCGGTTGCACGGCTCTTACCTGCACAATGCTCAGACGCGGAGGGCGACCGATGAGACGACCTTGTCGTGCAGGGTCTGCTTACGGTCGTCCCACAGCGGCCAGAGGACGTCGATCAGGCCGAGGCAGGAAATGCCGCTGAAGACCGTCGCGACCAGCCAGCGCAGGAAGCCTCCGCCGCCACCCAAGAAGGCCCCCGTCTCGGCTTTGACGACACTGATGCCGACGACCTTCTTGCCGAGGCTCTGGCCGGTTGTGCCGACTCGGATGCCGCGGTTCCAGATGTCGAAGGCGAAGTAGCCGATGCCGGTCAGGATCAGAATGATGACGCCGAGCGGCTCGACACCCGTGAGTTCATCGGTGACCTCGTTGACCTCGGCATTCTGGAGCATGATGACGAATCCGACGATCAGCGGTATCAGGAAGATGCCGAAGGCGATCAATCCGTCGAGCAGGGCAGCACCGACGCGCGAGCCCCAGCTCGCGTAGTTGGGAGCGACTTGCCCGTAGCCGGCGGGAGCCTGGCCGTACGCAGGCGGTGCCTGACCGTAACCCGGAGGCGGCGGCTGATAACCCGGCGGCGGGGGCTGATAACCCGGCGGAGGCGACTGGTAACCGGGAGGGGGCTGATAGCCCGGCGGGACTCCCCCGGAGCTGTCATCACCCGGGTAGCTCGGATACTGCGGCTGATCGGACATTTCGAATCCCCTTGGGAGTCAGGCGTACAACGAAAAGATGGAACTCAGCGCGCTGAAAAGCTCAGTGCTCTGCGCGGTCGACGCCGAGTCCGGCGGCCGCCATGATCCAGCCGACGGGTCCCGCGCCCACAGCGAGGACCGAGCCTATCGTGAACAGCAGCCAGTTGGGATCCGGAATCAGCGCAACGCCACCGATCGTGATGCCGACAAGGCACAAGATGACGGCGGTCCAAGCAGCTGGCGATGATCCGTGCATGAGTATTGATTCTCCTCGTTGTGGCGTAACTGGGCCCCAGACTACTGGGTGGGATCGGTGCCCTCGTCCATCGCCTTCCACATGTCGGCCTCCGAGATCACTTCGGTTCGCTTGGGTTGTGCACCCGGTGCGTCGTACCGGCTGCTCATCGTCGGCCAAGCGCGTGCCCAGCGCACCATCGCCGCCCCCAGCAACACCGCGAACAAAAATGCGATGACCGCGAGGAAGTACCACGGTGTGGACGAGATGTCCCCGATCGAATCGGGTCCGGTGAACGCCGGCGATTCCTCCGCCGCCGACGCCACGGCACGTCGAACGCCCCCACTGCCCGGACGAGGGGCGACCACGATGCCGATCACGCCGACGATCATGGTCAGCACGCCCACGCACTGGCGCAGTCGCGGACCGGCCGCCAGCAGCGCCAGCGCAGCCGTGACGACGACCAGCGCGAGCGCCGAGACGAGCGGCTCGACATCTGCCCCAGAGACTTTCAGATCCGTCGGCGCCAAGCCGTCCGATGACAGGACGGTCTTGGCCCATGGACGAGATGCGGCCCAGAAACCCAGCCCACCCGTGGCGAGCGTCGCGAGCACGACCGGCCCATAGAGCCGACGGGCGTTCACAGCAACTGGTCCGCGTCGAAGCAGGTCTGATCGCCCGTGTGGCAAGCCGGTCCCGTCTGGTCGACCAGGACGAGCAGGGTGTCACCGTCACAATCGAGTCGGACCTCGCGCACGGCCTGGACGTGACCGGACGTCTCGCCCTTGACCCAGTACGCCTGCCGGCTACGGCTCCAGTACGTTCCACGGCCGGTCGTGAGCGTACGGTGCAGCGCCTCGTCGTCCATCCAGCCGACCATGAGCACGTCGCGGCTCTGGGCGTCCTGGATGACAGCCGGCACGAGGCCGTCTGCGTCACGCTTGAGACGAGCGGCGATGGCGGGATCGAGAGAGGTCACGAGGACAAGTGTCTCAGGCGCTGCCCGAGCCCGACGGAGCCACCGCAACGTCGGTATGTGAACCCATCAAAGAGGCCTGGGCGACCCAGCTCGCGTGCAGCCGGGCATAGACCCCTTCGCGTTGGACGAGCTCGGCATGCGTGCCGTCCTCGACGATGCGGCCGGCATCGAATACGAGAATGCGGTCAGCGTTCTCAGCGGTCGAGAGCCGGTGCGCGATCGTGACACTCGATCGTCCATCGAGCAGCTTGTCGAGTGCGCGGGTCGCGCGCAGCTCGGTCTGCGGATCGACCGCGCTCGTCGCCTCGTCGAGCACGATGAACTCCGGATCGGCCAAGGCCGAACGGATCAGCGCGACCAGCTGACGTTCACCGGCCGACAGCGATTCGCCGCGCTGACCGACCTCGGAATCGAGTCCGTTGGGCAGGGATGCGAACCAGTCGTCGAGTTCGAGGTCTTCGACGACCCGCAACAGATCGCGGTCGGTCGCGTCCTTGCGTCCGTACAGCAGATTGGCGCGCAATGTCGCATCGAACAGGAAGCCCTCCTGGGGCACCATCAGCACGTGTTGCCGAAGGTCGGCGAACGAGACGGTTCGGATGTCGGTCGTCCCCAGTCGGACGACGCCTGCCGTCGGGTCCATCAGCCGGGTCAGGAGCTTGGCGAACGTCGTCTTGCCTGACCCCGTTTCGCCGACGACCGCGACCCGCTGCTGTGGAGCGATCTCGACGTTGATGTCGGTCAGGACATCGGGGCCGTCGGGGTAGGCGAAGGTGACGTCTTCGAACCGGGCACCCAAGGTCTCATCGGGTAGCGACACACCCGATGCCCCCGGATCGACGACGTCGGCCGGTGTGTCGAGCAGGTCGATGACCCGGCGCCATGATGCGATCGCGTTCTGCGCATCGGTCAACACCTGGGTCGCGGTCTGCACGGGGCCCACGAACAGTCCGACCAGGAAGGCGAAGGCGATGACGGTGCCCATCGACAGGTCACCGGCCACACCCAAGATGACACCGAACGCCAGCACTGCACCATTGGCCAGACCGCCCGCCACGCCCGAGGACGCGAACGTCACGGCAACGAGCTTTTGCGCCTTGACGTTGGCGTCGAGGTTGCCGTTGATGCCGGCGTCGACACGTTCTTGGGTGCGGCGTTCGATCGCGTACGCGCGCACGACCGAGGCACCGACAACGGGCTCGGCGATGACCGCGATCATCTCGCCGACCGTCCGACGCACGATGTCGTAGGCATCGCTGAGTCGCTTGGCAAACCACTTGAGGCTGAGCCCCAAAGGTAGGAAACAGATCAGCACGACGATCGTCAGCTGCCACGAGTAGAAGGCCATGATGACCGTCGCGACCAGGATCTGGCCCAGGCTGACGACGATCTGGATCCCGGTGAACTGCAGGAACTGCGAGACCTGGTCGATGTCGGAGGTCACCCGCGACACCAGGACCCCGCGGCGTTCGGCATTCTGGGTCAGCATCGACAGATCGTGCACGTGACGGAAGGCGTCGACCCGCATCTGCGCGAGGCCCGTCTCGCTCGCGATGAACAGACGGATGCGCATCCAGTACGCGATGCCCCCGGTTGCGAGGATCAGCACCGCCGCGATCAGCAGGAAGCCGCTGATATCGCTGACGCTGGAATCGCCCTCGCTCAAGCCCGAGTCGACGGTCTTCTGGATCAGGATCGGGATGACCGATCCGCCAACTGTGCTGAGCACCGCCAACAGGATCGTCAGACCGAGGCCGTCCTTGATCGCCGGTGACAGGGCCAGCCCACGACGGATGATCTGGGTCCCGGTCTGGCGGACGGCGGGCTGTTCCGTGGTCATGACAGCTCCTCCCGGGCCTGGTCGTACGCATTGACGAGGTCGCGGTACGCGGTGGATGCCGCGACGAGTTCGTCGTGACTTCCGCGAGCCGCGATGACACCCTCGTCGAGGAAGACCACCTCGTCGGCCAAGGCGATCGTGGCCTTGCGGTAGGCCACGACCAGGACGGTCGGACCCTCGTCGTCCGCGGTGTGGGCTGCAAGTGCCTTGAGAATGCGCTGTTCGACTTCGGGATCGACCGCGCTCGTGGCATCGTCCATGACCAGGAGGCGAGGGTGCCTGACCAAAGCTCTGGCCAATGACAGTCGCTGACGCTGACCGCCGGACAGCGTCGTGCCCCGCTCCCCCAGTTCGGAGTCGAGTCCGCGTGGCAAGGACGCCACGAAGTCGGCCGCCTGGACGGTGCGCAATGCTGCCCAGACCTCGTCGTCGGAGAAGTCGCCTCCGAGGGTGACGTTCTCGCGGACGCTGTCGTCGAACAAGAAGGTGCCTTGCGGCACGACCGCGATGGCCTTGGCGAGTTCGTCGTGACTCAGGTCGCGGATATCCATCCCGTCGACCAGAATCGCGCCACCACGTGGGTCGACGAGCCTGGTCAACAGCGAGGTCAGCGTGCTCTTGCCGCTGCCCGTCGCGCCGACGACCGCGACGACCTTGCCCGGCTGGATCTCGAGGTCGATGTGCCGCAGCACATCGCGATCGGAGTCGGCGAAGCCGAACGTCACATCATCGACGTCCAGCGACACCGGACCGGATCCGGGCAGCGAGGCCGTGCCGTACGGCATCGAGCCCTGCTCCTGCAGCACGGAGTCGACCCGCTCCCAGCTGACGACACTGCGGGGCAGCTCGCCGAGTACCCAGCCGATCGCCCGCACCGGGAACGCGACCACCGTGAACAGGTAGGCCACCGAGACGACATCGCCGGGATCGGCGGCACCGCTGGCGACCCGGCCGACGCCCAGGATCACAACCAGCAGGATGCCGATATTGGGCAGCGCCTCGAGCAGCGGATCGAACATGCTGCGGATCCGGCCGACCGCGATATTGGCATCGCGCAGTTCATGTGAGACGTCGCGGAATCGATCGGTCTCATCGGTCTCGCGTCCGAGTGATTTGACGACGAGCGCGCCGTCGAACGACTCGTGTGCTACGGCGCTGACCGAGCCCCGCAGTGACTGGGCATGGGCGACTCGCGGCGACAGCCACCTTTGGTAGAACACGTTGATGATGAACAGCGCCGGGAAGACCACCAGGCCGACCAGCGTCAGCACCAGGTCGGCGCGCACCATCTCGAAGATCGCGGCGACGAGCATCGCGATGACGCCGATCGCCATGGGCAGCGGCATGAAGACCGACCAGGCACCCTCGACGTCGGCGTTGGCATTCGACAGCAGCTGTCCGGTCGGATGGCGGTGATGCCACGACATCGGCAGGGCGAGGTACTTGCGGGTGACCTTGCGGCGATAGTCAGCGACGAGCCGGTAGTAGACGATTCCGCCGATGAGCCGGCGCGCGACGATGCCCAAAGCCCGCAGGATCGCGACTGCCATGAACAGTGCGATCGCGGCGATGAGCGCGCCCTCGGTCACGTCACCGGCCTCGAACGAGGGTCGGATGACGTGATCGGTCGCCCAGCCCAACACCCGGGCATCCGCGACGGTCATGAAACCGAACAGCACACTGCCGATCACTGAGATCCAGAACAGGAACCGCTGCTCTCTGATCCCGCGTCCGAGCAGTGTGAAGCCACGCCTGGTGATCTGGTCGGTCCGGGCGGCGCCGAGGTCTCGAGACATCAGCTCTTCGGGGTCGGTTTCAGTGTCGCTAACGGACACGGTGTCCAGCAGCTCGCAAGGTCTCTTTCACCTGTCCGATGGTCAGATCGCCGAAGTGGAAAACACTCGCGGCGAGTACGGCGTCGGCACCGGCATCGATGGCTGCGGGGAAATGCTCCAGCCGTCCGGCACCGCCACTGGCGATCAGTGGCACTTGTGTAACGTCACGGACCGCCCGAATCATTTCCAGATCGAAGCCGTCTTTGGTTCCGTCGGCGTCCATGGAGTTGAGCAGCACCTCGCCAACGCCCAATTCAGTGGCCTGTCTGGCCCATTCGACCGCGTCGAGGCCCGCCGATTGCCGCCCACCGTGGGTCGTGACTTCGAAGCCGCTCGGCTGTTCGCTGCTGCGGCGGGCGTCGACGCTCAGCACCAGTACCTGGCTGCCGAATCGCTGGGTGATCTCGGCGATGACTTCGGGCCGATTGATCGCAGCGGTGTTGATACCCACCTTGTCGGCGCCGGCCCGCAGCAATCGGTCGACGTCGTCGACAGTGCGCACTCCTCCGCCGACGGTCAGCGGGATAAAGACCTGGTCGGCCGTGCGGCCCACGACGTCGAATGTCGTGCTGCGGCTGTCGGAGGACGCAGTGATGTCGAGGAAGGTCAGTTCATCGGCGCCTTCGGCGTCGTAGACCTTCGCCATCTCGACAGGGTCTCCGGCGTCGCGCAGGTCGACGAAGTTGACGCCCTTGACGACCCGACCATTATCGACGTCCAGACATGGGATGACACGCACAGCAAGGCTCACCGGATGAGCCTATCGGCCCCGCCGGTGGCCAGCGTGTTCGCGGTCTGGCGGCTGTTACTTGCCGATCTTGATCGTGACAGACGTCCCGCGCTTGACCTGGACCTTGGCCGGGATGTTCTGACTCAGGACCTTCTTTCGCTTGGACTTCGACGACTTCTGCTTGCTGACCTTGCCGAGCTTGCATCCGGCCTTCTTGAGCGATGACCGAGCCTGCGTGACGGTCTTGCCCTTGAGTTTGGGCACCGCACAGTACTTGACCGGCGCAGGGACCGGAGGTGCGACTCCGGCACATCGCCAATCATCGGTGAACGTGCTGACGGTGGCATTTCCGGCGATCGAGTTATTGCACAGCGAGTGGGCCCGCGCTCCGCCTGTGCGCTGGACTCCGAGATTGTTCAGGTAGAACCTCGAATTGCTGACCCAGGCCTCAGCACCCGCAGCGACACTCAGCGCGATATTCGAACCCGTGATGGTCGTACCGTCGATCGTGGCGCGACCATGGTGTCCTGCTTCGGGAGCCAACCGCACGCCGTACGAGCAGTTGTTCGCGATGTCGAGGTCGTTGAACGCCATGTCGACGAAGATGTCGGGCGAGCTGGTCGACAACGGCGCCTCGATCGCCTGCTTGAAGCCCGAGATCGCGACATGGTCGATCCGTACCGACCGCGCACCGAGGATCCGCACACCGCTCAAAGAGGTGCAGCCCTCGGGGGCGGAGTCGACCCCGGTGATGTCGATATTGCGCAGCACGACATCGCTGGTCGCCGGAGCGTTGATGACGATGCCATGGGTAGCCGAGACCAGCGAGGAGACGGTGTTGCCACCACCGTCGATCGTGATGCCCTTGGTGATCGTGACGCCGCCGAAGCCGCCGGAGTCGATCGCGTTGATGACGCCGCCGGCGGCGGTCTTGCTGATGGCACCGGCGAAGGTCTTACAGGGAGCCGTGCGCGAGCACGGGTTGGCATCGTCACCGACACCGGACACCCAGGTACGGGTGGCTTGAGCTTGCGCAGGGGCGCTGAGCATTCCTACCAGGACCGCGGCGATTCCGCCGACAGCCAATGTGCGTCGAAGTGTGATCATGGATCTGATTCTGACCGATCACTGCTGCTATGGCAGCAAAATGCGTCAGTTGGTCCGCAGGTCAGAGCACGCTAACCCGTTCGGCTCTCCCGCCGGTGCAGGATCCACACCCCCGCGACGAGCAGACCCAAGACTCCGACGACGACCATCACGACGACCACGACCTCGGAAAGCGCATCACCTTCTCGGTAGGCACCGGTCCCAGGTGGTTTGGTGGCGACCTGGCGTTCTGCCTCGGTCAGTGGCCGAGGGGCGACCCGCGGTTCGGCGACGGCCTCGTCGGAGTTCTTCCGCCAAGCGACAAATCCGCCGTCGGAAACTGTCACGTCGTCAGGCGACTCGGTGCGCCGGGTCCAGGTCCCCGTTCCGTCAGAGGTCCACAGCGACCACTCCTGCTGGGAATGATGCGTCGCCGCCTCGGCGTTCGCGAACACCTCGCTGGCGGGTAGGCCCGCACCTTCGGGGACGCACGAAGACGATGGGTCACCGCTGCCGGTGTCGACGACGACCGTGACTCCTCGGCTGTTCAGGCACACCGCAGCAGATGCCGCTCCGAAACCGAATATCGGCAGGAGTATGCCGCACACCATCGCGATGAGAAGCGCGATCGAACCTCTACTCATCCGAGCCCTCCTTCTGCCTCGACCCGAACGTGCCGACGATCCCGTAGGACGCCTTGCGCGAAGCCCGCCGCAGGGTGGCCAGGACCGCCGGACCCACAATCAGCAATGCGAGCGTGTTGGTGATGGCACGACCTGTGTCCCATCCGGCGGTCGAGGTGAGCAGCGTGAACACCACGAACCGGTGGAGATTCTCACCGATCGGATCTCCGGCGACGTACGAGATCGAACCTGCGTGGTAGTAGACCTCCGCACCCGTGATGAACGGCCAGAACCAGAGATTCATGATGAAGCCGAAGCCGTACGCGACAACGATTCCGTAGGCCACGAGCATCAGGATCTCAGCTTTGCCGGTCACTTTGCGCGGTAGCAGCCCGGCGCCCATCCCGATCCACGCCGACGCCATCATCTGGAACGGAAGCCACGGACCGACCCCGGCGGTGAGCAGTGCTGAGGCGAACAAGGAGGTGCAACCGAGGACGAAGCCGAAGCCGGCGCCGAAGACTCGGCCGGCTAGAACGAGAACGAAGAAAACTGTCTCGATACCTGCGGTTCCTGCTCCGAGCGGGCGGAGAGCCGCGTTCACCGCAGACAGCACGCCGAGCATCGCCAATGCCTTCGAATCCATACCGCCCTCGGACAGCTCTGCCAGCACGACCACGATCAGCACCGGAAGGATCGCGAAGAAGATGAACGGCGCGTCCACCCCGTGCTGCATCGAGGAGGGTTCGACCTTCACGAGCAGCGGCCACAAGAACATGAGCAGGCCGCCGATCGAGGCGATCGTCAACACCAGTGCGGAGCGCGGTCCGACGCGCACGGCCTGGTCGGCGCGGCCCCACTGGATCTGTCGCCGTGGTCGCGCCGCTGCCTCATCCGCCACGTCGGTCATCGGACCCGCTCCTTCGTCATGGCGTCCTTCACTTCAGCGACCGTGAGCCACTGTTCTCCGAGAATCTTGGCGACCTGTGGAGCGAATGCGGGCGAACCGCCGAGCACATCGCGAGTCGCGCCCGAGGAGACGATCTCTCCCTCGGCCATGACGAGCGCCTGGTCGGCGACAGTGGCGACGAACTCGACGTCGTGTGTGGCGACAACCAGCGCGCGCCCCTCGTCCGCCAGAGTGCGCACGATGTCGGCGAGCTTGCGCTTGGCGGTGTAGTCGAGGCCACGCGTGGGTTCGTCGAGGAACATGACCGACGGCGCTGCCGCCAATTGGACCGCGAGCACCAGAGACAGACGCTGTCCCTCAGAGAGGTCCCGTGGATGCTTGGTGCCGTCGATTCCAGGTGCGAGGCGATCGAGCAGCGCACGACAAGTCCCGGGCTCGGCGCCGGACTCAAGGTCGCCGGTCTCGCACTCGGCGTCGACCGACTCCAGGTACAGCAGATCACTCGCAGTCTGCGGGACGAGACCGACGTGCGCTCGCGCCTCGCTGCTCTTGAGCGTCCTCGGGTCGACGCCGCCGACGTCGACGGTTCCGCCCTGTCGGGGACCCGAACCCTGCAGGCCCCACAACAACGATGACTTCCCGGACCCGTTGCGGCCCATCATCGCCAGCACCTCCCCTGCCCGGAGGGTGAGGTCGACACCGCGGACGGCGACCTTGGGGCCGTACCGGACGACGACGGACTCAGCCACCAACAACGACTTGCCCTCCGCGACGACAGGTGTGACGGGCGCGACGGAAGCGATACGTTCACGCAGCGCAGTTGAGCGCCGCCGGGCGTCCCGCACCGACAGCGGCAGCGGGTCCCAGCCGACGGCACGACCCAGCTCGACAATGGGCGGCGCGATCGGCGTCGTCTTCAGCATCGTCGCGGGATCGCCGCTGGTCACGACTCCGTCGCCGTCCACCTGGATCAGCAGGTCCGCGAAAGGGATGACCCGTTCCATCCGGTGCTCGGCGAGCAGGACCGTCGTCCCGAGGTCCTCGACCAAGCGGGCAAGCGTCGCGAGGACGTCTTCGGCTGCGGTCGGATCGAGAGCCGATGTCGGTTCGTCCAGGACGATGACGCGCGGGTGCATCGTGAGGACCGAGCCGATCGCGACGCGCTGCTGCTGCCCGCCGGACAGCGTGCGGAGCGCACGTCGCCGCAGATTGGCGATACCGAGCAGGTCAAGCGTCTCCTCGACCCGGCGACGCATCACATCGGCCTTGAGCCCGAGCTGTTCCATGCCGTAGGCGAGCTCGTCCTCGACCGTGTCGGTGACGAATCCGGCGAGCGGGTCCTGGCCGACCATGCCGACGACGTGGGCGAATTCGCGGGGCGGACGCGAGGCCGTATTGATGCCCGCCACCGTGACGGTTCCTTCCAGGTGTCCGCCCGTGAAGTGCGGGACCAGCCCGTTGAGCGTGCCGAGCAACGTCGACTTGCCCGCGCCGGTGTGGCCGACCAGCAGCGCGAGCTCTCCCTCGGGGATCGTGAGGTTGACGCGGTCCAAAGTCGGGTCCGCCTGACCGTGGTACCAAAAGCTGACGTCCTCGAGCTGGATCATCGTGCTGCCTTCTCGAACTCGCGATCGGCGGACGCCGACAAGCTCGGATCGTGGAAGGAATCGTCTGCCTCATCGATGAGGTCGGCGAACGGAGGGATCGGCGGCGGTGACAGGAAGGCAGGTACCAACCCGATGCACACCGCGAGCAACGGCCCCCACGCGAGCAGCGGCCAGGACACCGTGATGAGCGATGGGTTCAACGCTGTCGGGTCGATCCGCGTGGACACCAACATCACCACTGCAACGCTCACACCTGAGACAGCCGTGATGACCTCCGCAAGCTGCCACCTGTCAGGACGGTAGCGGGAACGTTCGACACGACGGCCCGCGAAACTGAATCCGGCGAAGGCGAACGCGATTCCGATCACGAGCATCGGTCCGCCGAGGTAGCCGGGTGTGGTGCCGTCGAGCGTGCCGTAGATGCCGACGCACAGGCCGATCAGACCGACGACCATGCAGGTACCGGTGAGGGCCCGCTGACGGGGAGTCGCCTCACCGGAGCGCCCGTATCCGCGCGAGTCCATCGACGAGGCGAGCTGGAGCGAACGGTCAAGGGCATCCTCGAGAACCGGGATGATGATCGATTTGAGGGCGCGCTTGCCGGTGGAGGTGTTGCCTCGGAGCTTGCGGGCGCGATTGACGCGCAGAGTACTCTCGGCGAGTTGCGGGAACACCGACAGCGCAACGACGATCGCGGTGCCGACCTCGTACAGGGCCGACGGCAACGACTTGAGCAGGCGTTTCGGATTGGCCAGCGCATTGGCAGCGCCCAAACAGATGATCATGGTTGCCAGACGCAGACCGTCGTAGAAGCCGCCGAGCAGCGACTCTGCTGACGTGGCACCGAACAACCGGATTCCGGCAGCCCAGGCGGGCAACGGGATCTCGGGCAGAGTGAACAAGATCGTGCTGCCCTCTCCCCCGCCAAAAATGATCCGGAAGACACATCGCATGACAACGATGAGGGCACCCAAGTACAGGTACAGCCTGAACGACATGGCCCACGGCGCATCACTACGGCGGGCGATCACGACGAAGATGACGACAGCGAGCATCGTGCCGAGCAACCACGGATTGGTCGTGCGACTTGCCGCCGTGGCGATGCCGAGCGCCCAGACCCACCAAGCGCCCGGGTGCAGGTCACGCGGCAAGTAGTAGGTGCTCACAAGTCGGACCGGCAGCCAACGAGTTGCCATGGAGGTCACAAGTCGAGCCTGACGCGGCGTCGACGACGTGCGACGAGCCATGCCAGCACACCCAGGACCAGCATGAGGCCCACTGCGATGAACGGGGCCATATCGCTGGCGTTGGCCTGCTTCTTGATGACCTCGTTGACGTCCGGTGCGTCCTCGCCGCCGCTGAACGTGACATTGTCGGCCGGATCGGCGACGACGTTCTCCTTGGTCGTCTGACGCGGCTCCGGAGCTGGGAGGCCCTTGTCGTCAGTGGAGTTCTTGTCGTTGTCGGGATCGTTGGGATCGTCGCTGGTGCGACCGTCCTGGCCGTACTTCTCCTCAGGCTTGTAGCCGTTGTCGGCGGTGGATCCTGGTTGGCGCTCGTTCGGGTCGTTCGTCGTCGGCGCGTGTTCTTCAGGCTCGACGCACTGGCCGCCCTTGGTGCCGGGGCGGACCGCGGCGATACGCGGGAGTGGATTCGTCTCGGCCGTGGCGTTCAAAGAAAATGACCAGCCCTCGAAGCCTCCTTGGACGTAGTCGCGATTCTTGACGCCCCATTGGCTGTACTTCCAGGCGCAGTTGTTGCCCGCGTGCCAGTACGACCAGTACGCCGATGCGGGCGGGGTGTCGATACAGGCCTCGCGGTATCCCTCGTTGCCCTTGATGGCCAGCTTCTCGATCGCCGACGGTCGGTTCTCGACTCGACAGATGAACGATTCGCCCCAGCGCTGGACGCCGGAAATCTGGAACCCGGCGTTCTTGAGCGCATCGAGGCCCGTGCCGCGGGTGCCCGATGGATTGCACCGGACGAGCGTCTTGCCCCCGAGGCCCTGGAAGTCGACGACAACTGTCACGCCTTTGTCGCTCTTGCAGAATCCGGCGTATCCCTTGCCGTTGTCGACCGCATTCGCCGCGCCGGACGTCGCGATGCTGGTGGCCGTGATGGCCACGAGGATTGCGACGACGGCGCCGACGAACAGCGCGCGTACCGGTCGCGCGGTGAAGTGGGGCATGGATACCTCTCAGGTCATTTCTGTTGCAGCAAAGCTGCGTGAGTGAGCAACTGGCCTGCGTCGCATCGCCAGTCCCGCGCCGAAGGCCGCAGCGACAAGCACCAGAACTCCGGTGCCTCCGGCGGCAAGCAGCCACCAGTCGACGGCGGCTCGGCCCTGAGCCGCGACCTGGCTCGGAGCGTCAGGCCTACCTACCGGTACCTGGACCGCCGCAGTCAGCGATAAGCCCGGCGTGCTGAGCCAGGATCGCCCGACGAGACCGGGTGCAGCTGCGGCGCTGGCCGCCAGATCACTGGTGGTGATCCCTCGCCTCGTCGGTGCCCCCCCGTCCTTCTGGAGCATCGCGGCAAGAAGGGTGCTGGACGCTCGGACATCGAGACCGACAGCCTGCTTGCCGCCTGCGACCTCCGAGATCAGCGCCGGGCTGCGTCCCGCATCGGCGTCGATGAGGCCGCCATTCGGTGCGCCGGCCTGCTGGAGGCTCGATGCTGCCTCGACCAACGCGTCCCAGCGCTGATCCGACCAGCCGTCGGGTGCATCCTCGGTGCTGGCTGAGACTGGCTTGACCGCTGGCAGGTCGAGGCTGCTGCCGCTGGTGACGTTGACCGCCTGCACTCCGAGCGCTGTCGCTGCGAGATCTCCTACTTCGCATTTTTCGCCGAGCTCGGCCGGGAATCCGCCGTCGGCGCAGCGGCTCGCAGTGAGCACCTCGATGGCGTCGTCGGCACTCTCGGCGGACGCGACCGTCGACAGGATCGCCCACGCGTGACGACTCGTGGACGCGGTCTTGTCGGCGTACGTACCCGTGTCGGTGAAGACTCCGCCAGAACCGCGGATTGCTGCCAGCTTCTCGGCCAGTCTGGCCGCGGTCTTCTGCGCCTTCTTGCCTGGCGTAGATGCGGCCACGAGCTGGAGTTTCGCCAACGGTTCGGCGTATGCGGCATCTGCCTTTTCATAAGGCGCACCTGCGGCGAAGGCCGCGATGGATCGCTTGTCGAGCACGAACCGCGCGGCACGATGGGCTGCCTTCGGCTGCTCGCCCAGCTGGCGGAGTGCCATGACAACCTGGGTTGTCAGGTCGTAGCTGACATAGCGCTTGCCGTCCTGCTCGACTTCGATGTGGTCGCCGCCCATGAGCTGGCCGGCAAGATAACGTCCGAGCTGTCCGGCTGGTGTGGCGGATCCGGCTTCGGTCGTCGACGATGAGTCTGCCGGCGGTGTGACGACCGTCGAAGGTGCGGCCTTCGTCCCGTTCGGCTTCGGAGGCACGGCGGGCGATCCCTCCTCCAACGGGGGACGCTTGATCGGGTCACGAGTCAGAGGCTTCTTGCCGAGGTCGGCGAAGGAGACCGGCGCCAGTGCGAAGATCGCCTGCGCAGATGCCCGTCGCCACTGGTCACGGCCCCGTATACCGTCGCGCTTGGCACCCACGAGCGATTCACGGTTGTAGGCGATCGCACCGATCTCGTTGGCAAGCCGGTTTCCTGCACCGTTCGACTTGGTCACCGTCAGCGACCGGACGTAACCCGCAGCGCGTTTGTAGGCTGCGGACCGCCCTGCTGCGTGGAGTGTCTGGGCGATGAGCCCGGTGCTGTTGGCGTTGGAGCCCTCGGTGGAAACACCGCCGCCGAACGAGCCGTCCGGCCGCTGGACCTCGAGCAGCCATTCGACGCCTCGGTCGATGGCCGGATCGAGACCTGTCACACCTGCGTCACGCGCGGTCATGAGCGCCTGGATACCCATGGCGGTGCCATCGCCGTCGGGCGCATCCTGGTCCTGGTCGCAGGTCTTGCCATGACGGTCGAACATGCGCCAGTAGCCGGCCGAACACTGTTGACGGATGAGGTAGTCGACCGGGAGCCGGTCGACGCCACCTGATCTGGCCAACCCCATGACAGCAAGCGACTGACTGAATGTGTTGGTGTTGTCGATTCCGAGGCCCCGATCACTCAGGCGTCCGGTAGTCGTATTGACCAGCCGCTCGGTCTCGGCGCGCAAGTCGTACCGCTGGGGCGTAACCCTGCCGTCGGCGCGCATCACGCGACCGAACGACCGTGGGTCCTTCCCGGCGACGACCGCCGCGAGTAGGAGCTTGGCCGTCTGACCTGCGCGTCGGACGCCGGTGTCCTTGAACAGCTTGATGCCCATGTAGTCGCCGGCATTGAGGTCGACAGCCGACGTAACGGTGCGGGCCGTGCTGCTGCCCGTACCTGCGGCGTACAGAGCCCACAGGGTGTCGATCGTCAGACCCCAGTCGTTGGGCTGGTCCTCTGTCGGAATCGGTGCCGGCATTCCACCTGACACGAGCTCCCGGATCAGCCAGGCCGCGGTAGCTGCCGCACCCGACGTGTTGACCGGAACGGGTTCAGGATCTGGAACGGAGCCACCCGAGACGACTTTCAACGTGTACGACGTCTGCACCTTCGAGCCGTCCGTGCCGGTGGCTTCGATGACAAACGTGTGGTCGCCCGCACGTGAGGGCGTGATGATCCGTGAACCGCTGGCGACGGGGGTGAGTTCTCCGGACCAATCGCCCGAGGCGACCAGACGGGCAGCCTTTGCGCTGCTCCACGACAGGGTGACCGACTTGCCCAGGACGAGCGGTGGAGTGAGCAGGCCCGAACTGATCGACACGGTCGGCGCGTCCGGATCGATTGCGTTGTTGACAGGCTCGTAGCCGGGCTTCGGATTCGTCTCGGCGGTCGCGTTCAGCGAGAACGACCAGCCCTCGAACCCTCCGGGTGTGACCGTGCGGTTGGTGACGCCGTACTGGCTGTACTGCCAGTCCTCACCCTTACCATCCGCGTGCCAATATCCCCAATAGCCCGCTGCCGGCGGGGTGTCGATGCACTGTTCCGTGTAGTTCGGATAGCTCGTGATCGGGATGGGTTCATTGGCGGCCGGACGTCCCTCTATGCGACAGATGAACGACTCGCCCCAACGCGCCACTCCGTCGATCCGGATTCCGGCATCCTTCATCGCCTGCAGCCCTGTGCGGGGCTTGCCCGCCTCCCCCGGTGAGCACCGGACGATCTTTTCAGCCGGTTTTCCGTCATTGCCGTCAAGCTCGCGAAAGTCGATCACGAAAGTGGTTCCGGTCTGGGCATCGCTCCCGGTGCAGGCACCGCCGTAGCCGCGCGACGTGTCGATCGCGTCGGCGCGTGGGGGGATCACCAGGGCCAGCAGCACCAGGCTGGCCACGACTCCTGTCGCGGCCAGCCTGCGGGCCGGTCGGGTCATTGCGAACATCAACTCTCCCGGTCCTTCTCTACCAGCGTCCGCCGCAGGTCACTGGACGGTCAGGGTCGCGGTCGAATAGACCGGGCCACCGGTCCCCGTGGCCCGGATCGTGTAGACGTATGTACCCGTCGCGGTCGGCGTGATGGTCTGGGTACCGCCCGGCGAGGTCAACGGCCCCGACCAGGTGCCTCCGCCTGTCGTAGGGCTGACCGAGAAGGCCGTATTGCCGGTCGAGTTGGTCGACGTCCAGGTCAACGAGGTGCTCTGACCCAGATTGATCTTGCGATCGAGGTCATCCACCGAAAGGCTGACCGTCGGATTGCTCGCACCGACGGCGGGATTCGTCGGCGTCACGCGGGGCACCGGGTTGGTGCTCGCCGTGCGGTTGAGGGAGAACGACCAGCCCTCGAACCCGCCGGGCGTCACATTGCGATTGGCAGCGCCATAGCTGCTGTACGTCCAGGTACTTCCGGCTCCGGTGGCATGCCAGTAACCCCAGTACGCCTGAGCCGGCGGGGTGACAACGCACTGCTCTTTGTAGTTCGGATTTCCGGTTCTGGGGATCGACTCGGTCGCCGACGGACGATTCTCAAGACGGCAGATGAACCCCAGCCCCCACTGCGCCACACCGGCCACCGCGATCCCGGCGTCCTGCAGCGCTTTGACGCCAGTACGCTGCGTGCCCGGGTTGGCATTCGGCGAACATCTGGTGATGGTCGGGGCCGCAGTGCCGCCGTTGCCGTCGAGCTCCTGGAAGTCGATGACGACGGTCACCCCGGTCAATGCGTCGGAGCCCGTGCAGATTCCGTCGTATCCCTTGGTCACATCAATGGCCGATGCGGGCGCCGGCAGCGATGCAGCCATACCCAGGAGCAGTGCCAGGCTCGCGAACAGTGAAAGTGCCTTCTTCATGACAGTTCCTGCCTTCCGTTGGTTGCTCATCACTTGACGACCTTGAATGTGTCTGTGCCCTTACGCGTCTTGGCGACACCCTGCACGATCACTCGCTTACTTCCCTTGGACGAGTTCGCCTTGAAGCGATAGGTGTACACGCCGCGTGTCGAGGCGTAACCGCGCTTGACCTTGCGACCAGTCACCTTGACGCTCACCCGTTCACCCGGGAGAAGGCCCTTCACGGTGACCTTGACGGCCATGCCGCGTTTGACCTTCGGCGTCGCAGAGACGCTCAGCTTCTTGCGGGCCGCGGTTGCCAGCGTGCGTGCACCGCTGCGATTGCTCGCTGAGCCGATCAACCGGAGAGGCCGGCCCTTGTGGGTGCCGAAAGCTGCCGGGACCTTGATCGTGGTCGAGACCTTGCCCTTCGCGTCGGCATGGCCAGCGCGCAACTGCGTGCCCGACAAGGTGATGCGGTATGCCTCGTTCGGCGCCAGCCCTGCGGCCTTGACCGAAGTGTGGGTTCCGACCGCCACAGGACGGGCCGACGCGGACAGCGCGAAGGTGGCCGCCGGCGGTGCACTCGGTCCGGCGCCGACGAGTGCCGAGAAGGTGGTCTGGGACAATCCGAGCGAAGCTTGGGCGCTGGCCCTGATCCATGTGTCGCGGCCGACGATGCCCGCGGTCCGCGCGGATTCATAGTCGCTCGGTTTGTAGGCGATGGCACCGATCTCATTCGCGAGGGCGTTGCCGCTGTCAGCGGCGCCGGTCGCTTGCGAGTTCTTCAAGAAGGACACTCCGGCATCGACGGCTTGTGCCGCCCCGCCTGCTTCGGCCAGCGCCTGCACGATGAGGCCGGTGCTGTTGGTATTCGGCGCCTCGGTGCTGACACCGCCACCCCACCCCCCGTTGTCGTCCTGGTGAGCAATCAACCAGGCGACGGTCTTCGTGATGGGGGTATCCAGGCCTGAGGCTCCTGCCTTCTTCGCGGCGAGCATGGCCGAGAGCGCGAAGCCTGTGGTGTCGCCGTCAGGAGCCGACTGATCGCCGGCCTCGTTGGTCTTTCCTTCGTCGCATGTCTCGGTCTTGCGGATCACGGTCGGGTTCTCAGCGTCGGTGTACGGAGCCGTGGAGTAGAAGATCCGGAAATAGCCTTCCGCGCACTGCTGGCTCACCAACGACTTGACTGCCATCCCCGCAGGCGCGTTATTGGCGAACGAGACTCCCGAACCCGCCAGTCCGATCACCGCAAGCGACTGGCCGAACATGTTGGCGTTGTTGCTGACGTAGTCCCTGAACTCTGGATTCTTCGAATAGTCGTTGACCCGTCCTTGGGAACCGGCGATGTATCCGGAGAAGTCGACATCGGTCTTCACGATCGTGCCGAGCGTCTCCTGAACCATGTCCGAGCCCCCGAAGGCGCGCGGATTCCGCTTCGCGGCCAATGCGGCCACCAGAACCTTGGCAGTCGCACCGCCGGTGATGATGTCCTCGAAGCCCATGCCCGGCACGAGTCCGTCCCACGTGAAGTAGTCGCTGGCGTGCCTTCCCTCGTCCAAGTACTTGACAATCGGCTCGGCCAGCGAATGGTCACCCGAAGCGGCCATTGCGATGATCGCGTCGATCATCAGCCCGTGGTCGGGCAGCGAACCGCCGAGCGGGTTCTGCAGCGTTCCGTCGTCCTCGAGCTGATCGGCCAACCAGACCGAGTTCGCCTTGGCGGCCGGAACATCGGTGGCGGCTGAGACAGGCGACGAAAGCGCGGGGGTGAGCAGGGCCGTCGAGAGCAGCCCGGCCAGTACGGCGCGGCGAGGGGTTCTTGAACGGCGGGACGATAGAGCTGTGTAGCTGTGAAACATCACAGATGCCTTCCTGCTGCAGTGCAGGAAGGCAAGGGCGAACCCTTTCCGAACGGAAGGGCCGCTCTACCGTGCACTCGCGACAGCGAATAGAGGAGGGGTGCTTCCAGCAGGCATTCCGACTCGCCACCTCTCGGTGGCCTACGGTTGCGCGTCAGTGCCGGGATTTGACCGGCTTCCCCTGACTGGATGCGGATATGAATTTGTGTTGCAGACGGAACATAACAGATCCTGAGCGGGAACTGAGACCCAGCGACGCACGTCACACCCTTGATGAGTCTGACGGGCAACCCGGGTGGGATCCAGGCCAAGGCCCGGGTCGACATGACCGCATCGATCACGTGACCCGGGCCCTGGCCGGTTGGCTCAGCCGATCACTTGACCACTTGCGTGACAGCCTTGCGAGCCTTCGCGGAACCGACGTAGGTGTCACCGCGATAGGTGACGGTCACGGTCTTCCTGCCGGGCTTGGTGCCCTTGGCGATCTTGACCTTCACGACTGCCTTGCCCTTGGCATTCAACGTGACCGTCCTGGACTTGCCCGCCACCTTGACCGTGACTTTGCCTGTGGCCCTGATACCTGGTGCGGTGACCGTGACTGTGTAGGTCGCGGTCTTGCCGCGTTTGACCTTCTTCGGTCCCTTCACCTTCACGGAAGCCTTGGCCTTGACGACCTTCACCGCGACTGTCTTGGAGGAAGCGCCGAACGAGCCGTCGGCACCGGAGTACGACACCGTCAGCGACCTGGTTCCAGGCTTCAGCGACGTGGCAGGCAGCTTGAGAGTCGCCTTGCCGTTGGCCAACGTGGCCGCGACAGACCTGCCACCGACCTTGGTCGAGACCTTGCCTGTCGGCTTCGCGTCGCCCGTCGTGGCAGCCACCGTGACCGTCACAGATCCTGCCTTGCCGTAGGTCATCTGACCTGCGCTGGCAGAGACCTTCGTGCCTGTGGACGGAGTCGAGCAGCTGGGCTGAGGTGTCTTCGGATCGGCATCCTCTGCCGAGAGGAAGCCGAGTGACTCCGCTCCGAGGCCAAGGACTGCCTGTGCCGAAGCGCGACGCCACTGGTCCCGATTGGTCGAACCGATTCCGTCTCGCATCGCCGTCGACCAGCCCTCGGCGTTGTAGGCAACCGCGCCCAGTTCGGCCGAGATCGGGCCGACCGTCGAGCAGCCGATCTGCAGACCCTCGATGAACGATGCGGCCTTCTTGGCTTCTTCGGACTTCCCCACTGCGAACAGCGCCTGAGCAGCCAGGCCGCTCGTGTTGGTGTTGCCCGGGCCGAACTGTGACGGGAAGCCGTCCCGAGGATTCCGCGCGAGCATCCAGTCGGTCGGGCGTGCGACGGCGGGATCCGTCTTGCTCACACCTGACGCGAGCAGGGCCTGAACGGCCATTGCCGTGGTGTCGACATCGGCCGAGCAACCCCCTCCGAAGCCGAACGCGCCGTAGTTGGCGTGGGTCGGGACCGAACAGGCCATCTTCTCGAACTTGTCGACTACAGCCGCTGGAACTCCCTCCTCCGTACGTGCCAGGGCAAGGATGCCCAGCGACGTCTTGAAGGAGTCGGAGGTGTTCTGCCAGGAGCCATCCGGTTTGACGGCCGAACGCAGGTCAGCCACCAAGTCACGCGTTCCCCCTTGATTCGGGAACTTCGAGGGATCCAAGCCCGCGATCTGGAGAGCCAGGACCGTCTTGGCGACGAACGGCCACCTGCTCGCCAGGTTGCTCGGCGTGCCGGTGTAGGCGGAGCCCGAGTGGTAGATCGCGTCGGCGGTTTCGGCGATCTGGTCACCGGCGACCCCAGCACCTGCCAGGGCGAAAACAGCGTCCGCCGTCAAACCCCAGTCGGTGTTGGCGCCGTAGCCCAATACATCGTCATTCGACGCCAGTTCACGAGCCAGCCAAGCCGCTCCGGCCTGCTTGGCCTTGATCGTCGCCGGAGCAACGATCGGCGCATCAATTGCTGCGCCTCTGCGGTGCAGCGCGGCCACCGCAGAGTTGAGCGCCTGTATCGCTTCCGCCACCGCAGTCTCGCCAGCCTCCGCATCAGCAGCCACAGCCTGGGCTGCGGTCAACGCCGTCGCCACGCGCGACCAACTAGCGGTCGTGTAATCGGCCTGATCTTTTGCCTGGGCAGAGGCAATCGCCTGCGTAAGTGCAGTCTTGTCGAGACCTGCCTTCGCAGTCGCCGTGTCGGTGAAAAAGCCTGCGCCTTCTGCGTTGATCGCTGCGACCTGTACGTCGTAGGACGTGCCATCGGTCAGCCCCGTCAGAGTCTGCGACGTCGCCGTCCCGTAGCTCTGCGTCGTCCAGTTCTCACCGGAATCTGCCGAGAAGCGCACGCGGTAACCCGTGATGGTCGAACCGCCGTCGGACGGAGCCGTCCACGACGCCTTCACCGAATTGCGGAGCGGCTTCAGCTCAAGGTCGCTCGGGACGCCCGGAACAGTTCGCGGCGTCACCTTCTGGCTGGCCGTGTACGTGCCGATCGCCGAGCTGTTGACGGCTGCCACCTGCACCTCGTATTCGGTGCCGTTCGTCAGCCCCGTCAGGGTCTGGCTCGTGGCGGTACCGAACTTCTTGACCGTCCAGTTGTCGCCACCATCGCGGGAGTAGCGGACGTTGTAGCCGATGACCGGTTGGCCACCTGTTGACGTCGGTGCTGTCCACGAGAGCTCAGCCGAGGCATTTGCGTGAGTCACCTGGAGCCCTGTGGGCGCACTCGGCGCGTCGGGGCTCGTGGTGACCTTGTTGCCGTGCACGTAGATCGTCGGCAGTCCGCCGAAGTGGTACGGACCGATCGCCACGGCGGCTAGGTTGGCAGGCTTTCCCTCCAACGGAATGTGACGGTGGAACGGCCATTCGGCTCCGAGGCCACCGATGAACATGTCGCCGTTGAGCGCCTTGTCGCCGGTACCTGTGTAGGTGTAGTTGATGTTGAAGGTCGTGATGGCCGTCTGATACTGCGTCGCCTCGTTGCTGACCAACTGCGTCGCACCGTCGTAGTACGTCAGCTTGCCCTTGGTACCGGCGCTGAACGCGGGGTTGTAGATGCCGGCGAGCTTCTCGACACCGCCTTCGATACCGCTGATCGCGATGCGCGCATTGTCGCCCGCAGCGAACGACTGGCCCGGATTGGTCGTGTTCGTGATCGTCACGTCCACGCCCTTGGCGCGCACGACGCGGTACTGCACCTTGCCGTCGTTCTTCAGCTCGACGATATTGCGGCCGCCCTTGAGCTTGACCGTGACGCTGCCGTCCGACGCCGCGTCGTACGCGTTCCAGCCATCGCCCCAGTCGCTGACGTTCAGCGGATCGTGCACGCGGACTGTCGTGCCATCTGCCGGGGTGAACGTGAAATCGCGCTCTTCAGCAGTCTTGTCGAAGTAGAACGTGTCGAGCTCGTTCTTCACGTTGATGCCGGTGTCGAACGTTCCGACATTGCCCCCGACATTGACGACGGCGACACCGGTATTCTGCGGATCGATGCCGTTGAACGACCAGTTCGTGTTGCCGGGCGTCCCGTTGTCGTTGGCTGCCAGATAGTGCAGCGGGCCGTACGTGATCTTGACGACGCTGACACCAGGGCTCTCGGCCTTGATGCGCAGCTGACGGCGACCGTCCTGACCGATACGTCGGGTCGTGACGCTGTCGCCTGCCAGCTCGAACTTGTAGTCGGGTTCGACGAACAGGTTGTTGATCTGATCGAGCTGGGCCTGCTGGGTCCGGATCGTGTCGAGGTCGAAACGGTCACCGACATCCAGGTTGAGCACACCAGTGTCATCGAGGTTGGTGTAGAGACCTCGGTTGTCACCTGCACCCAGGCCCGGGATCAACCATGCGGTGTCCTGACGCCCGGCCAACGGGGTGAGGTCCAATGTGTACTGAGCCCCTGCTGAGGCGGCCGCGACCGTGAAGATCTTGGCCACCTTGTCGGTCGTTCCCGGGATCACGGCCGAAGCGATGTGCTGCGATGTGTACGGCGTCGTGGTCGTCGGAACGTAGATGTCGTACTCGTTGTTCGACAGCGAGTCCACCTTGGCCAGGGGGTGCGCCGTGTGCTCGGCGAAGTGCTGAGCCGTGCCGTTCTTCCACGACAGTGTGACGTCTGCGCCGTGCGTGACCTTCAACGAGAGCCCGATCTCGGCGACAGCGATGCGGCTGATCGCCGTCTGAAGAGCCAGCCGTGCACCGTAGACCGCCGCAGCGGACGCATCAGCGTCGTCATGGACCGTGGTGGCCTTCGTGATCGCGTCCTGCAGCAGGGTCCACCGGAACTCGGCCGCCGCTGCACCATGGCCGATTGCCTTGGCCTCGTCGGTGACGGTCTCCAGTTCGCCCAGATCGGCGGCGCTGGCCTTTTCGGTGACGCCGGCGAAGTACTGGGAGAACGAGGCTTTGTCGTAGTCGCCCCGGTCTTGGTTCGGAACGACAGCCTTGACCGTGCGATTGTCCGGGTCAGCGTTGTTCGAACCGTTGAAGGTCGAGGCATTCAGCGACGGCTTCGTGGTGTGCAGGAACGTGATGCGCTCCAGCGTCGTGATGCCGTTGAACGTCGTGGTGGAGCCGAAGGTGTAGGTCTCGGCGGCGACCACGACGTTGCGGAGCGAGCTGTTGCCCTGGAACGGATTCGCCACGGTGTAGTTGGCGACGGGAGGCAGGCTGACATCGGTCAGCGCAGTCATGCCGCTGAGGGCGTAGGTCGTCGCGTCCACCGCACCCGACAGGTCGAGCTCTTCGATCGACGTCCCCGCGTACGAAGCGTTACGCAGATCCGTGTAGTCCTGAGCGTTCAACGTTCCCGTGATGCTGAGCTTCTTGACGACGCTGTAGTCGTAGTCGCCTGCGGTCTGGCCGAAGTCGCTGACCAGCTTCTCGCGCAGCTTGGTCAGGAACTGACCCTGTGCAGTCGTGGTGAGCCGAACCCACGAAGAAGCTGGGTCCGCGGTGTTCAGTGCTGTGAGCGAAGCGGTGACCTGCTGCTGCGTGGCAGTGGGATTCACGGCCGTCGTCCTGGCCGTGGCAAGTTCTGCGTCAGTAGCCGTTGCGGTCTTGCCCTTGCCGATGCCCCTGATCAGATCGGTCTTGTCGACTTGGGAGAAGTAGGACTCACTCTCCCAGCAAGAATCTGCCAGGCCGAGGTCGCAGCCATAGCCGTACAGCGTGAACTGCCACCGCATGACGTCACCATCGTGCAGAGTCAGTGCACCCGCACCGACCTGGGCCGTCACGTTGTTGACCGTGTACATCCAGCCAGACATGGAGTTGTAGTCGGGCGTGCCGAGGTACGCGTCTCCGTCGGTGCCGGTCAGCTCGAATCCCGGCTGGCTCGTGATGTACGACGGAACGTTCGCGGTTCCCTTGTCGAAGCCCTTGACGCCCGACAGGTACCAGCCCGCGCTGCTGGTATCCCCAGCGTCCAACGCGGTGAACTGGTGCGATGTCTCATCCAGGACGCTCTCGGTGACAGCCGCGGCCGTCGAGCCCTCCGGGACCGTCACCTTGACCGGCTCGACGTAGTAGCCCTGACCGATGTTGTAGCCCTCGAAGGTCACGTAGACCGATATGTCGCTTGCTGCTTGGGCGGCCGGAGCCAGCCCCAGCACGAGGGCAAGTGTGGTGAACGCGCTGATCAGCGCTGCTCCCACTCGGCTGCGACGCCGTCTTTCGATGATGGACCGGGATCCCATGAATTCTCTCCTTGCTCGGACCCCGCAGAGGTAAGGCATGGCAGAGAAAACGTCCCGATCGACACAAAACTCCGCGTCAGAGAATCTGGCGCGGAGCTGTTATCGAATCGGAGAACGATTCGGCCATGTCCCGCTTTCCGCGGCAGGACTTGGCCAGACACCCTCGTGACAGGTACTCCGACTCGTGGCGCGATCGCTCACGCCACACACGGTTGCGGGACAGCGCCGGATTCTCACCGACTTCCCCCAGCACGAGTGCAACTGGTTACAGCAAGTCACGATTTCCGTGACTCAAGAACGGACCTTAACGCATTCCCGCGTAGTCAGGTCCTGATGTGACCGACGTCCTATCCCAGCCCGCGCCGACGACGACGCTTGGCAGCGATCTTGTCCTCGATCGCCTCGATCCGCGACTCGCGGTTCAGCCGCATCGAGAAGTAGCCGATCCCCACGCCGAGGCTCGGGAAGATCGGCCAGAAGAACAACAGCCCGCCGCTCGCGATACTCGTGGCACCCCAGATCGCCACGCACAGCCCGGACACGAAGATCCACCCATTGCGGGCGTCGCGCAGATCGCGCTGGTACTGGGTCACCGCCTGGACCTGCAGGCTGGAACGGTTGGCCGCCTGCCTCACGACCGGGGCGGGGGTCGCCACGACCAGGTCGGTCAGCAACGCTGCAAGCCCGCCCACGAGGCGGGTGCCCAGGACATCGGCACTCCGTGCCTCGAACTCGTCGCGGGTCAGCCTGCCGTCGGCATAGGCGTCGCGCAGCACCGTGACGGCATGATCGCGGTCGGCATCGGTCGCCCTGAGCAGCGCAGCGTCCGGCTCGCGAGGATCGGCCGAGAAGCCCGACCAGATCTCCGCGCCCGACGCCATGGGTTCAGACCTCGCGTACCGCGGCGAGGGCTTCGGGCAGGGTGAACGCACCGGCGTACAACGCCTTGCCGATGATGGACCCTTCGACGCCGAGGTCGGCAAGCGTCGCGATGTCACGCAGGTCCTGCAGGCTCGACACGCCGCCCGAGGCGACGACGGGCTTATCGGTCACGGCGCACACCTGACGCAACAGGTCGAGGTTGGGCCCGGTCAGCGTGCCGTCCTTGGTCACGTCGGTGACGACGTAGCGGGCGCAGCCGTCGCGATCCAGGCGCGCCAGGGTCTCGAACAGGTCGCCGCCGTCCTCGGTCCAGCCACGGGCAGCCAGCGTCGTGCCGCGTACGTCGAGGCCCACCGCGATCTGATCGCCGTACTGGCCAACGACCTTGGCGCACCAGTCGGGATTCTCGATCGCCGCTGTGCCAAGGTTGACGCGTGTGCAGCCGGTCGCCAGCGCCGCCTCCAGCGAAGCATCGTCGCGAATGCCGCCTGACAGCTCGACCTTGACGTCGAGACGGCCGATGACATCGGCGAGCAGCTCGCGATTGGAGCCCTTGCCGAAGGCCGCATCGAGATCGACGAGGTGGATCCATTCGGCCCCATCGGCTTGCCATTGCAAGGCGGCGTCGAGCGGGGAGCCATAGGAGGTCTCACTACCGAGCGCTCCTTGGACCAGGCGCACGGCCTGTCCATCGGCGACGTCGACAGCGGGCAGAAGTTCAAGAGTCACGACGTGATGTTATCTGTCGGTGGCCGTGTCTACCGTGGGCGGTATGAATCTCATCCTCGTTCCCGGTTTTTGGCTCGGCTCCTGGTCGTGGCAGCAGGTGACGCCCGCGCTCCTGGCCGCCGGTCACGACGTCACACCCGTCACGTTGCCCGGACTCGAGTCCGTCGAGACCGACCGGTCGGGAATCGGCTTGGCCGATCACGTCGCAGCAGTCGTGGCGCTGGTCGACGCCGCCGATGGTCCGGTGGTTCTGGTTGGTCACAGCGGAGGTGGCACCGTGATCCACGCCGTGGTCGATCAACGGCCAGATCGTATTGCCCGCGCGATCTACGTCGACAGCGGACCGCTCCCGCACGGCGTGGCGACCAATCCGAATCTGCCGGCCGACGGCGCCGATCTGCCCCTACCCGACTGGGATGTGTTCCGCGCAGACGGCTCCCACGATCTCGACGGATTCAGCCAAGAGCAGCTCGGCGAGTTCCGGGAACGCGCCGTGCCGCATCCAGTGGCTGCCGCGCGCGATCCTCAGGTGTTGAGCGCTGGCAAGGGACGATACTCGGTTCCGATCACGCTGATCTCGACCACGTTCACGCTCGACCAAATTACGTCGTATCGCGATGCGGGCGAGGAATACTTCGCCGAACTGCCGAAGATCACCGATGTCACGATCGTCGAGCTGCCCACGGGCCACTGGCCGCAGTTCACCGAGCCGGAAGCACTGGCGGCGGCGATTCTCGACGCCATCTGAGACCGGTGACGCAACTGTCATTCGCCCGTGAGCGGCCTGCGCGCGGGTTACAATCTGTCACATGCGCACCATCACACACTTGGCCATCAGCGGCCTTGCCACCATTGCCGTGCTGACCGGCACCGCCGTCACGGCCGTGGCCCAGTCCGACAAAATCACGGACAAACGAGCCGACGTCGTGCAATACGACGGGATCGAGGAAATCGGAGGCAATGGCACGGTCCTCAATCGCGCTGACAGTCTCGCCAGCGGTATCGACGCCACGAGTGCGACGGTGAAACACAGCAAAAAGAGCCTGAAGGTCACGATCCGCGTCGCCGAACTGACCAGCCAGGAGATCTCCGCCTACGCAACGATTCGTCTCAAGGGTAAGAAGACCCCCAAGTACGTCATCTACAGCATCAGCAAGAAGAAAGTCGGCGTCTTCAACTTGAGCAATATGAAGCGACTGTGCACCGGCAAGCAGACCAAGAAGGCCGGCAAGAAGGGCACCATCGCGTTCAGCGTCGCCCGCTCGTGTCTCAAGAAGCCCAAAGCCATCAAGGTCGAGGTCGGATTGGGCCGTTTGATCGAATTCGATGACGAGAACTTCACGATGTACGAAGACCCCATCTCGCCGTCCGCAATCCGCAGGCCAAAGGCCACCGGCTGGCTGAAGGCCAGCTGATGCGAACTCTCACGCATATGGTCGCCGGCAGTCTCGCAGCGACGGCACTTCTCGCCGGCACCGCCGTGACAGCTTCGGCACAGTCCACCACGATCAAGGACAAGCGCGCCGACGTCGTGCAATACGACGGATACGCCGACGACGACGGCACGGTGCTCAACCGTGCTGACAGCATCGCCGCAGGTCTCGACGCGACAAGTGCGAGCGTGAAGTACGGCAAAAAGACGCTCAAGGTGACGATGCGATTCGCCGACCTGACCACAGGGACGATCCAGGTCTACGGCGGCATCCGGGTCAAAGGCAAGAAAACTTGGCCCAGCTATCAGATCATCAGCGACGGCTCCAAGAACCGGGTCGCGGTCTACAACCGCAACTATTCCAAGTACCTATGCAGTGGCGATCTGACACGCAAGAACGGTGTCCGAGGAACTGTCACCTACCGGATCGCCAACTCCTGTTTCAAGAAGCCCAAGCGCATCAAGGTCCAGACCGGCGTGTACGGGTTCGTCGGCGACCCTTCGCGTGCGGACGTCACCATCCATGACGAGTCGATCTCGTCGTCCAAGGTCAGGTCAACGACCTTCACCAAGTGGCTCAAGGCCAACTGACAACATGAAAGACATGCATATGCGCACCATCACTCATCTGATCGCTGGCGGCATCGCCGCCACTGCGCTTGTGGCCGGCACGGCCGTGACGGCTTCGGCACAGTCGACCACGATCAAGGACAAGCGCGCCGACGTCGTGCATTTCGAAGATGTCGAAAATGACGACGTGGGGACGGTTCTGAACCGAGCAGACAGCATCGCATCGGGAGTGGACGTCACTAGCAGCACCGTCAAACACGGCAAGAAGTCGCTCAAGGTCACGATTCGATTCGCCAACCTGGCCAAGAGCCCGGTCATGTTGCAGAGCGAGCTCCGGGCCAGAGGCTCGAAGAAGATCTACAACGTCGCCAATTTCGGGTCGAACAAACGCGTGTCTGTCTACAACAGCTCGTACAGCAAAGAGCTCTGCAGCGCCAAGTTGAGCCGCAAGGCCGGCAAGAGCGGGCGACTGTCCTTCACGATCCCCCGCTCCTGTATCAAGAAGCCGAAATCGCTCAAGATTCGCAGCGTTGTTGGCAATTTCCCCACCGGAACCGCAGCCGATCCGTTCGTCGCGACGCTCTGATCCACCTCGATCAGAGCGTCGCGAGCCAGTTCTGCAGCAGTTGGCGTCCGGCATCGGCGGACTTCTCAGGGTGGAACTGGGTCGCCCACAGCGGACCGTCTTCGACCGCCGAGACGAACTTGTCGCCGCCGTACTCAGTCCAGGTCACCTGTGCCGCGGGCAACGCAGGTGGACGGCTCAGAACCCAGTCCCGCAGGCCGTACGAGTGCACGAAGTAGAACCGTTCGTCCTCGATGCCGGCGAACATCCGCGAGCCGTCGACAGCGTCGACGGTGTTCCAGCCCATGTGCGGAACAATGGGAGCCTGCAGGCGCTCGATCACGCCCGGCCATTCGCCGCAGCCTTCGGCACGCACACCATGCTCGATGCCCTCGCCGAACAGGATCTGCATACCGACGCAGATGCCCAGCACCGGCCTGGAGGCGATCAGACGTCGTTCGACGAGCCGGACCCCGTCGACCGCTTGCAGGCCGCGCATGCAGGCTTCGAAAGCGCCCACGCCCGGCACCAAAAGACCGTCTGCATCGGCAACCTTGCGAGGGTCGCTGGTGAGTTCGACGTCGGCACCGGCCCGCTCGACCGCGCGAGCGGCCGAGCGGACATTGCCAGAACCGTAGTCGAGAACAACGACCCGGGGTCGGGTCGCAGAGCTTGTCGTCACAAAGCGCCCTTGGTGCTGGGGATGCCTGACTCACGCGGGTCGATCGCGATCGCATCGCGCAACGCCCGGGCAACCGCCTTGAACTGGGCCTCGGCGATGTGGTGCGGATCGCGCCCCTCGATGAGTTTGACGTGCATTGTCATCGCGGCGTGGTGCGCGATCGACTCCAGCACATGCGCGGTCAAGGAACCGGAGTACTGGCCGCCGATGATCGCGGTGATCTGACGCTCGGGTTCGCCGCTGTGCACGAAGTACGGGCGGCCTGAGACGTCGACGACGGCCTGGGCCAGTGACTCGTCGAGCGGGACGAGCGCGTCGCCGTACCGTTTGATGCCGACCTTGTCACCCAGAGCCTCACGGAGTGCCTGCCCCAGGCAGATCGCGGTGTCCTCGACCGTGTGGTGAGCGTCAATGTGCAGATCGCCCTCGGTCTTGACCGTCAGATCGATCAACGAGTGACGCGAGAACGCCGTCAGCATGTGGTCATAGAAGCCCACGCCGGTCGAGATGTCGTTCGTGCCGGTCCCGTCGAGATTGACCTCGACCAGGACATGGGACTCAGAGGTCTTCCGCTCGATGCGTGACGTACGGCTCATGTCGCGACTACCTCTTTCAAAGCGCCATAGAAGGCTTGCATTTCGGCCGGCGTACCCACGGAGACACGCAACCATTGATCGGGACCAGTCTCCCGTATGAGCACTCCGCGGTCGACAAGGCCCTGCCAGATCGCGTGTCGGTCGGCGAACTTTCCGAACAGCACGAAGTTGGCGTCGGATTCTGCGACGTCATATCCCTGCTCCTGCAGCCAGGCCGCGAGTTCGTCGCGGGTGCTCCGCAACTCGTCCACCCGGGCCAGGAGTTCGTCGGCGTGACGCAAAGCAGCCGTCGCCGTCGCCTGGGCAACAGCCGACAAGTGGTACGGCAGCCGGACGATCCGCAGTGCATCGATGATCCCCGCGTCGGCGGCAACATAGCCCAGCCGCCCACCGGCCAGCGCGAACGCCTTGCTCATGGTGCGCGAGACCAGCATCCGCGGAAACTCCGCGAGCACATCGAGTGCACTCGGTGTGCCCTCACGACGGAATTCGGCATAGGCCTCGTCGACGACCACGACGCCCGGGGCGGCTTCGGCAATCGCCCGGATTGTTTCGAGTGGCAACGCCGTGCCGGTCGGATTATTGGGCGACGTCAGCAAGACGACGTCTGGCTTCTCGGCCGCGATCAGTGCCAGTGCCCGTTCGAGGTCGACCGTGAAGTCGTCCTCGCGCTGTCCGATCACCCAGCGAGTGTGAGTGTCGCGGGCGTACTCGGGATACATCGAGTACGTCGGGGCGAACGACAGCGCGGTCCGTCCCGGGCCGCCGAAGGCCTGCAGGATGTGCAGCATGACCTCGTTCGAACCGTTCGCCGCCCACACCTGATCGCCGGACAGCCCGTGGCCGAGGTAGGCGGCAAGACCGGCCCGCAATTCGCCGGCCTCGCGATCGGGATAGCGGTTGAGACTCGTTGCGGCAAGACGCACCGACTCGGCGATGTCAGCGGCAACCGCAGCGCTAGGGGCATACGGATTCTCGTTGACATTGAGATTGATGACATCGGAGATCTGAGGAGCCCCGTAGGGCTCGAAGCCACGCAGGTCCTCGCGGATCGGGACCCAGGAAGGAATCGGCATCAGCGATCCATCCTGATCGACACAGCGGCGCCGTGCGATGGCAGATTCTCTGCCTCAGCCAGCGTCACGACGTGATCGCCGACGTCACGCAGGGCCGCTTCGTCGTACGTCACGACATGCATGTTCTTACAGAACGCACGCACCGACAGACCGGATGAGTGGCAGGCACAGCCCGCGGTCGGCAATACGTGATTCGATCCGGCGGCATAGTCGCCGAGAGAAACGGGCGTGAACGACCCGACGAAGACTGCTCCGGCGTTGACGATGCGGGCAGCGACCGCCGAGGAGTCGGCGGTCTGGATCTCAAGGTGTTCGGCGGCATAGCCATTGGCCACGTCGATGGCTTGATCGATGTCGCGCACCAGCAATGTCGCCGACTGGGTGCCTTCAAGCGCCGTGCGAATCCGGTCAGCGTGTTTGGCAGATGGAACCTGGCTGATCAGCTCGGCCTCGACGGCCGCTGCCAGAGCCTCGCTGTCGGTGATCAGCACGCTGGCCGCCATCGGATCATGTTCGGCCTGACTGATCAGATCGGACGCGACGAAGGCAGCGTCGGCCGTGTCGTCGGCGATGATCGCGATCTCGGTCGGACCCGCTTCGGCGTCGATGCTGACAGTTCCCTGCAGATACCTCTTGGCTGCTGCGACATAGATATTGCCCGGCCCGGTGATCAGATTGACCGGGCGGCAATCGACTCCGTCTTCTGACGCCGCGCCGTAGGCGAACATCGCCAATGCCTGGGCGCCACCGGCGGCGTACACCTCCTCGATCCCCAGCAAGGCGCACGCCGCCAAGATCGTGGGATGCGGAAGCCCACCGAACTCCGCCTGAGGCGGACTCGCCAAAGCGATACCGGGCACACCTGCGACCTGCGCCGGGACGGCGTTCATGATGACAGTGCTGACCAGCGGTGCCAGCCCGCCGGGAACGTACAGCCCAACTCGCTGCATCGGCACGATCCGCCGCTCGACCCTCGCGCCGGGCGCGACCTCAGTCGTCAGCGAATCTTCCAGCTCGGCCTCGCAGGTCTGACGCAGCCGCCTGATCGACTCTTCCAGCCCGGCCAAGATGTCTTTGTCGAGATCGTTCAGCGCATCGGCCAGCGCCTCGGCCGGAACCCGAAGTTGGGCGGGACGGACCCGGTCGAACCGCTCCCCTGCATCGAGCACGGCGACTGTGCCGCGCGCGCGAACGTCCTCACAGATCGGCCTGACGGCGGCCAGCGCATGCTCGACATCGACCTCGGCACGCGGCACCGCCGCGGCGTAGACCACGGAAGCTTCGGCGGCAGCTGGGTTGAGTTCGCGCAGGTCAAGTCGTCTTATCACGACAGCAAGTCTACGGACGGGCTACCGTGGCCTTGTGGCCGCCAACAACAAGCCCACCGACGCGACACCCGCATTCATCGCGCTCCATCGGGCGAATGTCCCGTTCCTCTCGCACTCGTACGTCCATGACCCGCGTGCCGACTCGTTCGGCATGGAGGCGGCACGAGCGCTCGGAGTCGAGCCCGGACGCGTTTTCAAGACGCTGATGGCGCTGATTGACGGCGAATTGTGTGTCGGTGTCGTCCCCGTCATGGGCTCGCTCGACCTCAAGGCACTGGCCGACGCGCTCGGCGGCAAACGGGCCCAGATGGCCGATACCGGACAAGCCCAACGCGCGACCGGATATGTCATCGGTGGGATCTCGCCGATCGGGCAGAAGAAATCGCACCGGACCGTGATCGACAAGTCGGCCGTTCAATGGCCGACGGTCTTCGTATCCGGCGGGCGACGCGGACTCGAAGCAGAACTGCATCCGACCGACCTGGTGCAGCTGACCCAGGCGGTTGTGGCGCGGATCGCCCGGTAGTCGGCTCAGACCTCGGGGAGGTGCCGACGGTCCAGACAGATCGCGAGAACGACCCCGGCCAGCCCGGCGATCGGCCAGACCAGGAATGGCGCCAGCGCGTCGACTTCGAGCGGCGCCGAGATCTTGTCGCCGACGGCGCCGCCCACGGTCGCCGGATCGGATGGCCCGAGCTCGACTCCGATTCGCCAGGCGAGGATCGCCGCGAGCGTCGTCAGCACGATGACCAACGGGGTGATCGGCCAACCCAGCTCTTGCAGCGTCCAGCCGATGCCGATGCCGGCCAGGAGCGAGCCGAGTACGCCGATCCCGACGAACAGGACGATAACCGAGAATTGCCCCTTGGCCGCACCTTCTGTCAGCGCGATGCCATTATCGCGAACCACCCACTGCGCGGGCTCTGCCAGCCACAGCCAGATCAGACCTGCCACGAGCCCCATGGCGAGGACCCCGATCGACGCCAACGCGACCTGGCGTCGCACACTCACGACTGATTCTTGTCTCACGACAGACAATGGGGTCCCAGCAATTCTTTGAGGTCGGCGATCAGTGACGACGACTGTGCCACACGCAGCTTGTCATCGAGCCGCATGACCTTGGTCGATTCATTGCCGACGAGACGCAGGTGGACCTCCGACATGCCCGGATGGGTCGACAGCACTTGCTTGAACGTCCCGATCGTGTCGCTCGTGCACCGCGACACCGGGAGCGTCACGACGAGCGGACGATCGGGACCGCCCGATCCCATCGCGGGCATCGTGACTTCGAGCGCGTTCAGCTCGACGCCGTCATCCTTGCGGCGCAGACGTCCCTTGACCACGACGATCGTGTCGGGCACCAGGACCGGCATCGCCAACTGATAGGCACCCGGGAACACCATGACCTCGATACCGCCTTCGAGGTCTTCGATCGTGATCGACGCCCACGGATCGCCCTTCTTGCTCATCCGCCGTTGCACACCTGTGATGAGGCCGCAGATCCGGATCGTGCTGCCGTCGGGCAGCTCGGTATTGGTCAGCAGATCACCGACTGTGCAGTCGCTGCTCGCCCGCAGGACGTGCTCGAGACCCTGCAGAGGGTGGTCCGACACGTAGAGCCCGAGCATGTCGCGCTCGAACGCCAGCAGCTGGGTCTTCTCCCACTCGGGCAAAGACTCGGGAACCTCGACCCCGCCGCCGGTGAAAGCGTCGTCCATCCCGCCGAACAGGGAATCTTGACCTATCGCCGCCTGGCGCTTGAGGTCGATGTACTTGTCGACGGCCTCTTCGGCCACCGTCGTCAAAGCCCTCCTGCGGTGATTCATCGAATCGAAGGCGCCGGCCTTGATCAAAGAATCGAGAACACGTTTATTGCAGACCTGGGTCGGCACCTTGTCGAGGAAGTCGTTGAAGTCCTCGTACGCCCCGCTCGTGGTACGGCCCTCCACGATGCCCGCGACGACGTTCTCGCCGATATTGCGGATCGCGCCGAGACCGAAACGGATATCTGGCCCCACGGAAGCGAAGTTGGACACCGACTCATTGACGTCGGGAGGCAGCACCTTGATGCCCATGCGCCGGCACTCGTTCAGATAGATCGCGGACTTGTCCTTGTCGACGCGCGTGCTCGTCAGCAGTGCTGCCATGTACTCGGCTGGGTAGTTGGCCTTGAGATAGGCCGTCCAGTACGAGATGACACCGTAGGCGGCCGAGTGCGCCTTGTTGAAGGCGTAGTCCGAGAACGGCAGCAGGATGTCCCACAGCGTTGTGATGGCCTTCTGTGAATAGCCGCGATCGAGCATGCCCTGCTGGAAACCTGCGTACTGCTTGTCGAGCTCGGACTTCTTCTTCTTGCCCATCGCGCGCCGCAGGTTATCGGCTTGACCGAGCGAGAAGCCGGCCAGTACCTGAGCGATCTCCATGACCTGCTCTTGGTACACGATCAGACCGTAAGTCTCCCCCAGCACACGCTCGAGAGGTTCGGCGAGCTCAGGATGGATCGGGTCGATCGGCTCTCGGCCGTTCTTGCGCCGGGCGTACTTGTTGTGCGAATCCGCGCCCATGGGACCTGGACGATAGAGGGCACCGACAGCCGAGATGTCCTCGAACTTATCGGGCTTCATACTGCGCAACAGCGCGCGCATCGGGCCGCCATCGAGCTGGAAGACGCCGAGCGTGTCCCCGCGGGCCAACAGGTCGTACGTCGGCAGATCTTCGAAATCGAGATCTTCGAGGACCAGGTCGATACCCCGGTTGCGCTTGATGTTGATCAGGGCATCGTCGAGAACTGTGAGGTTTCGCAGACCCAAGAAGTCCATCTTGACCAGCCCGAGCGCCTCGCACATCGGATAGTCGAACTGGGTGATGATCGCGCCATCTTGCTCGCGCTTCATGATCGGCACGATGTCGATCAGGGGATCGCTCGACATGATGACGCCGGCCGCGTGCACGCCCCACTGGCGGATCTGGCCCTCGAGACCCAGCGCGGTCTGGTAGATCTTGCGAACGTCGGCGTCCTCGTCGTGCAGCTTGCGGAAGTCGGCCGCGTCGCCGTAGCGCTTGTGCTCCTTGTCGAACAGGCTCTTCAGCGGGACGCCTTTGCCCATGATGTCGGCCGGCAAGGCCTTGGTGATGCGCTCACCGTGCGAGAAGGGGTAGTCCATGACGCGCGCGGCGTCCTTGATCGCGGCTTTGGACTTGAGCCGGCCGAACGTCGCGATCATCGCGACCCGCTCCTCGCCGTACTTGTTGCTGACGTAGCGGATGACCTCGGCGCGACGACGCTCGTCGAAGTCGATGTCGAAGTCGGGCATGGAGGGGCGCTCGGGGTTGAGGAAGCGCTCGAAGATCAGGCCGTGGGTCAACGGGCAGATGTCGGTGATGCGCAGGGCATACGCCGCGATCGAGCCGGCGCCGGATCCGCGACCGGGCCCGACCCGGATGCCGTTGTCCTTGGCCCAGTTGATGAAGTCGGCGACCACCAGGTAGTAGCCGCAATAGCCCTTGGTGCGGACGACGTCGAGCTCCATGTTGGTGCGGGCTCTGACCTCGTCGGTCATCTTGTCGCCCGGATACCGGCTCTCGACTCCCCGCCAGACCTCCTTGACGAACCAGGATTCCTCGGTCTCGCCTTCGGGTACGTCGGCGCGGGCCATGTAGCCACCGTTGGAATCGGTGAACTCGACATTGCAGCGCTCGGCGATCAGCAGGGTGTTGTCGCAGGCCTCTTTGAGGTCGAACCGGTCTTCCCACAGATCGCGCATCTCGGCGGCGGACTTGATGTAGAAGTCATTGGAGTCGAACTTGAACCGGTTGGGGTCGGTCAGCGTCGAGCCGGATTGGACGCACAGCAGGGCCGAGTGCGCCTCGGCATCTTCGGGGCTCGTGTAGTGCGAGTCGTTGGTCGCGATCGGCGGCAGACCGAGATCGTCTTTGAGCCGCAGCAGCCCCTCGCGCACGGTGCGCTCGATCTCGAGCCCATGGTCCATGAGTTCGAGGAAGAAGTTCTCTTTACCGAAGATGTCTTGGAACTCGGCCGCCGAGGCCCGGGCCTTCTCGTAATTGCCGATGCGCAGCCAGGTCTGGATCTCACCGGACGGGCAGCCGGTCGTTGCGATCAGACCCTTGCCGTAGCGCTGCAGCAAGTCACGGTCGGCGCGAGGCTTGCGGTATTGGCCTTCGAGGCTCGCGTACGAGCCGATCCGGAACAGATTGTGCATGCCCTCGGTCGTCTCGGACAGCAACGTCATGTGGGTGTAGGCACCACGGCCCGCGACGTCAGCGTCGCGAGCGCCCTTGTTCCAGAGCACAGCCTTCTTCTCGGTGCGCGGGATGTTGGGCGTGAGATAGGCCTCCATGCCGATGATCGGCTTGACGCCGTGGGCCTTGGCCTTGCTGTAGAAGTCGTAGGCGCCGTGCAGGTTGCCGTGATCGGTCATCGCGATAGCCGGCATTTTCAGCTCGGCGGTGCGCTCGAAAAGACCGTCGAGCAAGGCGGCACCGTCGAGCATCGAGTACTCAGTGTGGACGTGCAGATGCGCGAAGGACGAGTCACTCGACATCGAACAAGGGCCTCCTCGGCGCGGTGTGGGCGAAGGTCTACAGCCTAGTCGAGGGGTACGACGAGAACCGCCACTGAGCTGGTGTCGTCCCGCCGTCCGGGAAGAAAAACCGGTCGCGGATACTGGACTGATGGCCGATCACCCAGATGACGAGAAGCGCACGTTCACGACTGTCGACGAGTTCATCGAAGCCGCGACCTACGATGTCGAGCCGCGGCTGATCGAGATGCGCCGAGTCATCAGGGCCACCCTGCCTGACGCCGAAGAGACCATCAGTTACAACATCCCGGCGTACAAGCAGCACGGCGTGGTGATCGTCCAGTTCTCCGGCTATACCGAACACACCTCGCTCAACTTCTTCCCGACCGCGGGCGCCTTCGCGGCGTTCGACGAAGAGCTCGCGGCCTACAAGACCTCGAAGTCGGCAATCCGATTCCCGCTCGACGAGCCGCTGCCGGTCGACCTCATCGGCCGGATCACTGCATTCCGACTCGATGAGGCCGCCGCGTTCGCCGCTCGCAAGAAAACCGGCAAGTAGAGGTCAGCGGCTGCTGGCAAGCCGATACTGGCGGATCGACAGCGGCACGAACACGACCAGGATGATGACGACCCAGATCAGCGTGTAAGCCACCGGATTCTGGATCGACCAGGCATCTGAATCGGGCACCTTGCCGCCGGTGTTGCCGAACAGTTCACGCGTGGCCTGGGTGACTGCGGACACCGGATTCCATTCGACGACCTTGCGCAGCGCACTCGGGAACGAATCGAGCGGGACGAACGCGTTGGACACGAATGTCAACGGCATGATGACGATGAACGAGGCATTGTTGATGACCTCGACACTGGGCACGATCAGACCGACCCAGGCCATGACCCAGCTGATCGCGTAGGCGAACAGCAGGAGCAGCAGGAAACCGGTCAGCGCGTCGAGTACGCCCTCGCGCATCCGCCAGCCGACCAGCAGACCCGTCAGCGCCATGATGATCAGCGACAACACGTTGTAGACGATGTCGGAGGTCGTCCGGCCGACCAGCACCGCCGAACGGGACATCGGCAGCGATCTGAACCGGTCGATGATGCCCTTTTGCATGTCCTCGGCCAAACCGGCGCCGGTGAATGTGGCGCCGAAGACCACGGTCTGGGCGAAGATGCCGCCGATCAGGAACTCGCGGTAGTTGACCCCGTCTCCGGGGTCGATCGCGCCACCGAAGACGTACGCGAACAGCAGCACGAACATGATCGGCGAGATCAGCACGAACACCAAGATCTCCGGCACCCGGACGATCTTGATCAGATTGCGTTTGGCCACGACCCATCCGTCGGTCGCGTGGCGGGTCAGGCTCGTCATGAGGCCACCTCTTCGGTCTCGGCGGCGTCTTCTGCAGCGCGGCCGGTCAGTGACAAGAACACATCGTCGAGTGTCGGCCGGCGCACGCCGATGTCGAGCACGTCGATATCGGCCGTCTCCAGTTCTTGCAAGACCGTGCGCAACTGAGGCACGCCGCCCTTGACCGCAGCTGTCAGCTCACGGTCGTTGTCGCCGATCTGCACCTCGCCGATCGACACCTCGGCGAGAATGCGCACAGCATCGTCACGCCTGATGGCATCGACCAGCACCAACTCGATGCGTTCTCCACCGGTCTGTGCCTTGAGCTCGTCGGATGTGCCACGGGCGATCGCTCTACCGTGATCGATCACGACGATGTCGTCGGCGAGCAGATCAGCCTCCTCGAGATACTGCGTGGTCAGCAGCACCGTCGAGCCGGATGACACGAGACCCTTGATCACGGTCCACATCTGCTGACGGCTGCGGACATCCAGGCCCGTGGTCGGTTCGTCGAGGATCAGCACGGGCGGCTCCGCCACGAGCGCGCCGGCCAGGTCGAGTCGGCGCCGCATGCCGCCCGAGTACGTCTTGGACGGCCGGTCGCCCGCGTCGCTGAGTCCGAATCCCTCCAGCAGATCGCGAGCGCGCGCAGAAGCCTGCGATTTGCGCATTCCGTAGAGCCGGCCGACCATCTGGAGGTTCTCAAAGCCCGTCAGGTGCTCGTCGACAGCCGCATATTGGCCCGACAGCCCGATACGCGCGCGAACACCGTCGGGGTCCTTCGCGACATCGATTCCGGCCACCTCGGCGTGCCCGCCGTCGGCCTTCAACAAGGTGGCCAAGATTCGCACGGCAGTGGTCTTGCCTGCACCGTTGGGCCCAAGCAAACCCAGCACCTTGCCCTCGGGCACCGTGAGGTCGAGCCCCGCCAAGGCCTCCACGTCCTTGTATCTCTTCGTCAGCCCGGTTGCCCGGATCATGTCAGTCATGGGTCCAGACTGTCAGCGACCCCCGACAGAAAGAAAGACCCAGAAGAACAAGAACGCGGCTACACCTGTTCGTACGTGCTCAGGAAATTGCCGAGTCGCTGGATCGCGTCAGAGAGGTCCCGGGCCCACGGCAACATCACGATGCGCAGGTGATCATGGTGCGGCCAGTTGAAGCCCGTGCCCTGGGTCAGCAGGATCTTCTCCTGCAGCAAAAGATCGAGGACGAGCTGCTGATCGTCCTTGATCGGATACACCTCGGGATCGAGCTTGGGGAAGGCATACAACCCTCCGCTGGGCTTGACGACAGAGACGCCGGGGATCTTCTCCAGCTCCCACACCACGGTGTCGCGCTGTTCGAGGAGGCGTCCTCCGGGCAGGATCAGCTCGTTGATCGACTGATATCCGCCCAGGGCCACCTGGATCGCACTCTGCGCGGGCACATTGGGGCACAGCCGCATGGACGCCAGCAGCGTGATGCCTTCGAGATAGTCACGAGCGCGCTCCAGCGGGCCCGTCGCGACCATCCAGCCGGCCCGGAAGCCGGCGACCCGGTAGGCCTTCGACAGGCCGTTGAACGTCAAGGTCAGCAGATCGGGTGCGACTGTGGCCATCGGGATGTGGACCGCATCGTCATACAGGATCTTGTCGTAGATCTCATCGGCCATCAGCACCAGATTGTGCTTACGGGCCAGCTCGGCGATACCGACCAGGGTCGAGCGTGAGTAGACGGCGCCGGACGGATTATTCGGGTTGATGACCACGATGACCTTGGTGCGGTCGGTGATCTTGGACTCCAGATCCGCCAGATCAGGGTTCCAGTCGTTCTCCTCGTCGCACAGGTAGTGCACCGGCACACCGCCGGCGAGGTTGGTCACGGCCGTCCACAGCGGATAGTCCGGGATCGGGATCAGCACCTCGTCGCCGTTGTTGAGCAACGCCTGCAGCGCGACCTGGATCAGCTCGGAGACTCCGTTGCCGATCCAGACATCGTCGATGTCGATCGTCGGGAAGCCTTCTTGGAGCTGATAGTGATGCACCACGGCACGGCGCGCCGGCAGGATGCCGCGCGACTCGGAATAGCCGGCCGACGTCGGCAGCGCCGCGATGACGTCCTGCAGGATCTCGTCGGGAGCCAGGAATCCGAATGGCTGCGGATCGCCGATGTTGAGCTTCAGGATCCGATGACCCTCCGCCTCCAGGGCGGCTGCTCGGGCGCTGACGGGTCCACGGATGTCGTAGAGGACATCCCTCAACTTCTCGGACTGGCGCACGACAGGACTCATGCGCGCCATTCTTCCATCCCGTCGGTGTCAGCCCTCCCCCGGACCACCGCTCATGAGTCGCTCCGTCACGGCCCGCGAGTCACGGAGTAACCGTTGTCGAGAATCCAGTGACTCGCGGCCGGTAACTCAGTGACTCGCGGCCGGTAACTCAGTGACTCGCGAGGGTTAGTCGGCGGCGCGGACGACCTCGAGGGCATGGACCAGATCGTCGGGGTACTCGGAGCTGAATTCGACCCACTCACCCGAACGCGGGTGCGTGAACGCGAGCCCCTTGGCATGCAGCCACTGCCGGTCGAGGCCAACCCGCTTGGCGAGGGTCGGATCGGCGCCGTACATCAGATCGCCGACGCACGGATGGTGCACGGCACTCATGTGGACGCGGATCTGATGCGTGCGCCCCGTCTCGAGTTTGATCGTCAGCAGGCTCGCGAAACGGTGGGCCTCGAGCGTGTCGTAGTGCGTGATGCTGTCGCGGCCGCCGTCCTTGACCGTGAACTTGAAATCATGTTTCGGATGACGGGCGATCGGCGCGTCGATCGTGCCGGTGTGCGGATCGGGATGTCCCTGCACGAGCGCGTGATACGTCTTCTCCACGGTGCGATCGCGAAAGGCCTGCTTGAGGACCGTGTAGGCGTGTTCGGACTTCGCCACGGCCATCAGACCGCTCGTGCCGACATCGAGTCGATGCACGATTCCTCGGCGTTCGGGAGCACCCGACGTCGAGATGCGGATTCCGACGCCGGCGAGGTGGTCGAGCACCGTCGGCCCGTACCAGCCGACGCTGGGATGCGCGGCCACGCCGACAGGCTTGTCGACGACGACGAAATCGTCGTCTTGGAAGACCAGCCGCATACCCTCGACCTCCGTGGCGACAACCACGGCACGTCGTGGGGCGGGGATCGAGGCTTCGAGAAGCGAGCCTGGCAGGACTCGATCGGACTTGGCCGGGACCGCACCGTCGAGTGTGACGAGTCCCTCGGCGACGAGCTCACTGGCGCGCGTGCGGGACAGGCCCAGCAGCCTGGCCAACGCGCTGTCGACCCGCTCCCCCGCGAGGCCCTCGGGAACCTGGATGACCTTGTGTTCCAGCTCAGTCTCAGTCGTCACGCCTTCTCCTCACGGGTGCCGTCCAGGTTGATGCCCCGCCAGGAGCGCCAGACGATGATGACAGCAGCAAACGTGAGCGCGATGTCGGCGACATTGCCGACGAAGACGCCGTAGTCGATGAAGTCGACCACGTGCCCCTTCAATGGCGAGGGCTCCCGGAAGATCCGATCGGCCAGGTTGCCGAGCGCACCGGCGAGCAACAGCGCGAGACCGATGGCCCAGCCCTTGTCGCGCAACCTGGACGCGGCCCGGATGACGCCGACGCAGACCGCGATCGCGATCAGGCTCAGCACCAGGGTGAACCCCGCACCTGTGCTCAGCGCCGCACCCGCATTGCGCAGGAATGTCAGCGACAGCACACCCGGGATGATCTCGATCGACTCACGGCCCTGAAGCTTCTCGACCGCGATGACCTTGGTCACCTGGTCGAGGGCGAACACCAGCACCGTCACGACTGCGAAGAGTCGTACGTAGGTCCGTGTGGTCGCGCCGTGGTCGCCGCCAGGGCTCAGCGACGCTCCTCGCGCTGCTTGCATGTCATGCACAGTGTCGCACGCGGGAACGCCATCAGACGATTCTTGCCGATCGCCTCACCGCAGACCTCGCACTGGCCGTAGCTGCCCTTGTCGAGGCGATCGAGTGCCTTTTCGGTCTGCAGCAGCAGTTCGCGCTGATTGGCCGCCAGCGACATCTCGGCGTCACGTTCGAGGCCCTTGGAGCCTACATCGGCCTGATCGTTGCCGGCGCCGTCGACTCCGTCACGGAGCAGATCCTGCAATTCACGGGCGGACTGGTCGAGCTCACTGCGCAAGCGGACGAGGTCGGCTTCCAGCTCGGCCCGCACTTCCTTGGCCTCGGCAGCGGTCCAGGGCGTCTCATCGGCTCGTACTGCGAGCTTGGTGTTTGGCATGCGTGGAGATTAGACCCCAGATTGAGCAAAGACAACTCGCACCGCCGCAACGCCGTCGTCGCTCACCCGTAGAATTGAATGTGTGACTTCGCACGCGTCCTATCGCCCCGTTCCCGCCCACATCGATCTACCGGTGCTGGAGCGCGAGATTCTCGACCTCTGGGCCGATCAGGGCACCTTCGCCGCCAGCCTCGACACACCGTCCGACGCGCCGCGCTGGACGTTCTACGAAGGCCCGCCGACGGCTAACGGGACCCCCGGAACGCACCACGTCGAGGCGCGCGTCTTCAAGGACGTCTTCCCGCGGTTCAAGACCATGCAGGGCTATCACGTCGACCGCAAGGCGGGCTGGGATTGCCACGGTCTGCCGGTCGAGATCGCGGTCGAGAAGGAGCTCGGGTTCAACGGCAAGCTCGACATCGAGGCCTTCGGCATTGCCGAGTTCAACGCCAAGTGCCGTGAAGCCGTCGTGCGCAACACCGATCTCTTCGAAGAGATGACCGACCGGATGGGCTATTGGGTCGATATGGCCAATCCCTACCGGACGATGGAGCCGGCCTACGTCGAGAGTGTGTGGTGGGCGCTGTCGACGATCTTCAAGAAGGGGTTGCTGGCCGAGGACTACCGGGTCGCGCCCTACTGCCCCCGCTGTGGCACGACGCTGTCCGACCACGAACTTGCGCAAGGCTACGAGACCATCACCGATCCGTCGGTGTATGTCCGCTTCCCCCTGACCTCGGGACCGCTGGCCGGTCGCGCGTCGATGCTGGTCTGGACCACGACTCCCTGGACGCTGGTCTCGAACACCGCCGTCGCGGTCAATCCCGAGTTCACGTATGTGCTGGCCACCGACGGAGACGAGACGCTGCTGGTGGCCGAGCCGCTGGTCGCCAAAGCGCTCGGCGAGGGCTGGACGGTCACGGGCGAGAAGTTCAGCGGCAGCGACATGGAGCGCTGGACGTATCAGCGTCCATTCGAACTGGTCGAGTTCGATCGGCCTGCGCACTTTGTCGTGCTGGCCGACTACGTCACTGCCGAGGACGGCACGGGTCTGGTCCATCAGGCTCCCGCGTTCGGTGCCGACGACATGACGGTCTGCAAGGCGTACGACCTCCCGGTCGTCAACCCGATCCGGCCCGACGGTCACTTCGAGGACGATGTGCCGCTGGTCGGCGGAGTGTTCTTCAAGACCGCAGACCGCGCGCTGGCCGACGACCTGACCGCGCGTGGCCTGATGTTCCATGAGCTGGCCTACGAGCACTCCTACCCGCACTGCTGGCGCTGCCACACACCGTTGATGTACTACGCGCTGCCTGCCTGGTACATCCGCACGACCGCGATCAAAGACCGGCTGCTGGCCGAGAACGCCGACACCAACTGGTTCCCCGAGACGATCAAGAACGGCCGCTACGGCGACTGGCTGACCAACAACATCGACTGGTCGCTGTCACGTAGCCGCTACTGGGGCACTCCGCTGCCGATCTGGCGCAATGACGAGGATCCGGCCAAGCTCGTGTGCATCGAGTCGCTTGCCGAGCTCTCCAAACTGGCCGGCCGCGATCTGTCGGACCTCGACCCGCACCGTCCGTTCATCGATGATGTGACTTTCGAGATCGACGGCGAATCCGGCACGTACCGGCGGGTTCCCGACGTCATCGACGCCTGGTTCGACTCCGGCTCCATGCCGTTCGCCCAGCACGGCTACCCGCATGTCGAGGGCTCGGCCGAGAAGTTCGAGCAGGCCTATCCCGCGCAGTACATCTGCGAGGCGATCGACCAGACCCGCGGCTGGTTCTACTCGCTCATGGCGGTCGGCACGCTCGTGTTCGATCAGAGTTCGTACGAGAACGTCGTGTGTCTGGGCCACATCCTGGCCGAAGACGGCAAGAAGATGAGCAAGCACCTGGGCAATATCTTGCTGCCCATGCCGCTCATGGACGAGCACGGAGCCGACGCGCTGCGCTGGTTCATGGCGTGCTCCGGCTCACCCTGGGCGCCTCGCCGCATCGGTCACAATGCGCTGAGCGAGATCGTCCGCAAGGTTTTGCTGACGTACTGGAACACTACGGCGTTCCACGTGCTGTACGCCGGCGCGAACGACTGGACGCCGGCGTCCGCGGCCCCCGTCTTCGCGGATCGTCCCGCCATGGACCGCTGGATCCTCGGTGAGGCGCACCGGCTGACCCAGCAGGTCACCGACGCGCTCGAAGAGTTCGACACCCAGCGCGCCGGATCGGTCATCGCTTCGTACATCGATCTGCTGTCGAACTGGTACGTCCGTCGCTCGCGACGCCGTTTCTGGGCCGGCGACCCGTCGGCGCTGGCGACGCTGCACGAGACTCTTCACCTCGTCACGCTCGTCATGGCACCGCTGACCCCGTTCATCACCGAACGGGTCTGGCAGGATCTGTTCGCCGCGACCTCCGACGAGCTGCCCCGCTCGGTGCACCTCGCGACGTGGCCGAAGGCGGACGCCTCGCTGGTCGACGACAAGCTCGATGCGCAGATGCGTCTGGCCCGTCGCGTCGTCGAACTGGGCCGCGCGGCCCGCGCCGAGGCCAAAGCCAAGACCCGCCAGCCGCTGCGCCGGGCCGTCGTCGGATCGCAGGCCTATGCGCTGCTGAGCGCCGAGCTGCGCGCCGAGATCGCCGAAGAGCTCAACGTCCGTTCGCTGGAGTCCTTCGAGACCACCGGAGACTTGGTCGACCATTCGGCCAAGGGCAACTTCCGCAACCTCGGCAAGCGGTTCGGCAAGCAGACCCCACAGGTGGCCGGTGCGATCGCCGCTGCCGACGCCGGGCGCCTGGCAACCGAACTGTCGACGTCAGGCACCACGACGATCGAGCTCGACGGCGAGACGATCAGCGTCGGCCCCGACGACGTCATCATCGCCGAGCACCCGCGCGAAGGCTGGTCGGTCGTCAACGATCAGGGCGAGACCGTCGCGCTCGATCTCGAACTCGATGACGATCTGCGCCGCGCCGGGCTGGCTCGTGAAGCCATCCGCGTCATCCAGGAGGCACGCAAGTCATCGGGCCTCGACGTCAGCGACCGCATCGCGTTGTCATGGCAGGCCGATGGCGCGATGGCGGAAGCCCTGACGGCACACGAGACTCTGATCGCCGATGAGGTGCTCGCCACCACCATCGCGACTGCTGCTGCCGACCACACCTTCACCGACGCCGATCTCGGTCTGGCGTTCACGATCACCAAGGCCTAGCCCCCGGCTGGTGCCGGTTTACCACGGTCCCGTGGTAAACCGGCTCTGCCCCCAGGGAACTTCCTGGGGGCAGAGCCGGTTTGCTGCAGGGAGACGAACTCCGCCCGCGTTGATGATCCGCGCACAGTCAACTTCCCGCAGTAAACATCGTCCTCCCCCGGAAAGCTTCCCGCGGGCGGAGCCAACTTGCCGCGGGACCGTGGTAAACCGACGCGGGAAGGCAAGAACGGCCCGTCTCCGAGGAGACGGGCCGTTCTTGGTGCTCGAGTGACTCAGAAGTTCTCGTCGTCGCCCAACAGCGAGCGGAGACGGCGCGGAGCCGCATCTGCCGGTGTCTGGACCGGCGTCGAGCCGGTCGTGCTCTCATTCGCCGCGAGCTGGTCGAGCTGGCTCTGGAAGTAGTTCTTGAGCCGGGCCCGGTACTCACGTTCGTAGGCCCGCAGGTGCTCGACCTCACGCTGGATCTCGTACCGGTCACGCTCGATCGTCGCGACAGCCTGCGTGCGACGCTCGTTGGTCTCCTCGTCGAGCTTCTGCGCGCGGATGCGAGCGTCGGTCTCGAGTCGGTCGGCCTTGCCACGTGCTTCGTTGGTCAGACGCTCAGCCTTGGTCTTGGCCTCACCGACGATGCGGTCGGCCTCTTCCTTGGCTGCGTCCATGAGCTGGTCGGCATTGTTCGAAGCGATCTCGAGCAGACGGGCGGCAGCCGAGGATGCGTCGCCCATCGTGGGCCGGGGACGCTCGGGGGCGGGAGTCGCAGCCACGACGGGAGCCGGTGTGGGCTCGGGCTTGGGCGTCGGCTCCGGGGCCGGAGCCGGAGTCGGCGCAGCTGCCTGCACAGGCTCCTGGACGGCCGGGGTCGGCGGTGTCTGCTGGGCGGGCGTCGACGACGAAAGAGCCGGGATCAGTCCGGTCGGTTCACCGGTCGATACGGCAGCTACCTTGGCGCGAAGTTCTTCGTTCTCGACCGTGAGACGCTCGAGTTCGGCCTCCACCTCGTCGAGAAACTGGTCAACTTCGCCCATGTCATAGCCTTCGCGAAGACGGACTGGCGTAAATCGCTTGTTACGCACGTCCTCTGGCGTCAGTGGCATGAGTACACCTCGGGGTTGGGAATTAGTCTTGGGGACTCTGAGCCTCCACCGTACTCGCTCGGCCTGATCTTCTGCCACAGGCATCCCGATGCCAAGACATGGTTGTCACCACGCTAGGCCGGGATAACGGTCAGTAAAAGATATTTGCGACGAGCAGGCGAAGAAGATAGATGCCGATGATCAGGATCATCGGCGAAAGGTCGAGCATGATCTGCCCCAGGCGCAGCGGCGGCAGGATCTTACGGACCGCGCGCAACGGCGGGTCCGTGATGGAGTACAGCACTTCGCACAAGATAAGGACGAATCCGCGCGGACGCCAGTTGCGGGCCAGCAATTGGACCCAGTCCAGAACGAACCGCGCTATCAAGATCACGAGCGCGAGAACGAGGATCAGGTCGAGGACCTGACCTATACGGGCAGAAGTCATATCTCAGCTCTGGTTGAAGAATCCGCCAGCAGCAATACGCTGCTTGTCCTCGTCGGTCACCGAGATGTTCTCGGGCGACAGCAAGAAGACCTTGGCGGTCACGCGGTTGATCGAACCGTGAACGGCGAAGACCAGACCCGCGGCGAAATCGACCAGACGCTTGGCGTCGTCATCGTCGATCTCGGAGAGATTCATGATGACCGGCACGCCGGAGCGGTAGTGCTCACCGACCGTGCGGGCATCGTTGTATGTACGAGGGGTCACGGTCTCGATACGGGCCAGATCAGACGCATTCGAGGCACGACGCTCGGGGCGCTGGGCCTCGGGGCGACGACGCTCGTCAATATTGGCCACAGGAGCCGGGCGCACGACAGCAGGCTGACGGGTCTGGCGGGGAGCCGCTTCAGCGGTCTCGTAGTCCTCGTCGAACTCGTCGTCGAAATCAGCCTGCTCAACGAGGCCGAGGTACTCGCCGACTTTACGCATTGCGCCAGCCATGATTGCTCCGTGTGTCTGAGTCGGGTGTGACAATGTCGAGATTACCTGCTGGAAGCCCTCTCACCGAGCACCTGCCGCCCGATACGAAGGTGTGTCGCGCCGGCTGTGATGGCGTCCGAGAAATCGCCACTCATCCCGGCTGAGATGATCGACGCTTCCGGGTGGTCCTGGCGCAGCTTCGCCGAGAGTCGCGCGAGGTGATCGAAGTGCGGTCGCGGGTCTTCGCCCAGCGGGGCCACGGTCATCAGTCCCCCGAGTCGCAGGGCCGAAGCCGACGCTATTGCCTCTGCAACAGCACCGATTTCGCCCGGAACCGCGCCCGCCCGCCCAGGATCGGTCGTGTCGAAATCGACTTGGACCAGACATGTCAGTTCGCGCTCGGCCGCCTGTGCGCCACGCTCCAACGAGTTGACCAGTTTGATCCGGTCGACGCTGTGGACGAGATCCGCATAGCGCGCAACGGCGCCGGCCTTATTGGTCTGCAGACCGCCCAAGAAGTGCCAGCGGACCGCGGCCTCGACCGCGTGAGCCTTGTCACCGGCCTCGGGGTGACGGTTCTCCCCCACCTCCGTGACGCCAAGGTCGGCCAACAGCTCGACATCGGATGCCGGATAGGTCTTGGTCACGACGATCAACGTGAGGTCACTGCGCGAACGGCCGGAGGCCACGCACGCGGCCTCGATCCGCTCTTCGGTCTCGGCAAGGTTCGTTGCCAACTCCTCACGGCGACTCATCGGATCACCGCCACGGCTCCGAAGCGCCCGGAGTCTTGGCCCTGACGCCGATAGGAGAACCATTGCTCGTCCTCGATCGTGCACATATCTGCCGCCAGATCGTTCGCATGTACGTCGAGCGCGGCAAGCTGTGCCAGCACCCCGGCTCCCACGTCGACCGCGGGTGTGCCCCAACTCGTGATCGAGCGCGTCTCTGGAACGACGGCGGCAACCGCGTCAGCCATGTCTTGCGGCAGTTCATAGCACCGCCCACAGGCTCGCGGTCCGACCCATGCCTCCAGCGCGGTGGCTCCGCGTCCCCTCAGTTCGGCAACCGCGGATGCGACGACTCCCGCCAGCAGGCCCTCTCGGCCGCAATGCACGACCGCGACCATCGACTCCGCGGCTGCCGCGATCACGATCGGCGTGCAGTCCGCGACCCGAACCAGCACTCCCACACCAGGGGTGGCCGAAAGCAGTACATCGGCCACTGGGATCTGGCCATCGGCGAGGTCTTCGACCCAGGCAACGGATGCGCCGTGCACCTGGGTCATCCGGACGAGACGTTCGACGCCTGCCGCCTCGGCGACCCGCGCGAGATTGTCGGCGACCCGGTTCGGATCATCGCCATTGGACGTCCCGAGGTTCAGCGAACCCCAAGGACCGTCGCTGGTTCCTCCGAGCCGGTCAGTGAACGCACATGCGATCGGCCCCGATACTGCCCTGTGCCAGAACACTCAGCGCAGGAAGTCCGGTACGTCGAGATCGTCGCCGTACGTCGTGGGCAGCGGCTCGGCCGGAATCGTGGAGTTTCCGGCACCGTCTTCGGGGGGCGGGTTCTGGCCGTCGAGGAACGGATCGGGCGCCAGGTAGGTCGTCGCGGTCGGCGGCGGCTCACTGGCGACCGGCGGCGGCGTCGACGCGGACTGCGAGGAAGCGGCGTGGGTCGACTGGCTGTCGCGGAGCAATGCGGGCTTGGTGGCATCACGCAACATCGGCTCACCGCCGTCGAAACCGGCAGCGATGACCGTGACTCGGACCTCGTCACCGAGCGCGTCGTCGATCACCGCACCGAAGATGATGTTGGCCTCGGGGTGCACAGCATCGGCGACGAGCCCGGCAGCCTCGTTGATCTCGAACAGACCGAGATCGGAGCCGCCTGCAATCGACAGCAGCACGCCACGGGCGCCCTCGATCGACGCTTCCAGCAGCGGGCTGGACACTGCGCTCTCGGCTGCGACCGCCGCGCGGTGTTCGCCGCGAGCCGAGCCGATACCCATGAGAGCCGAGCCGGCATCGGACATGACCGACTTGACGTCGGCGAAGTCGAGGTTGATCAGACCCGGTGTCGTGATCAGGTCGGTGATGCCGGAGACGCCCTGGTGCAGGACCTGATCGGCCTGACGGAACGAGTCGAGCAGGCTGACATTGGGATCGCTGATCGAGAGCAGCCGGTCGTTGGGGATCACGATCAGCGTGTCGACCTCGTCGCGCAGCGCCTGGATGCCGTGATCGGCCTGATTGGAACGGTTGCGGCCCTCGAACTTGAACGGGCGCGTGACGACACCGATCGTCAGGGCTCCGAGCGAGCGGGCGATCCGGGCCACGACGGGTGCGCCACCTGTGCCGGTGCCACCGCCTTCGCCTGCGGTCACGAAGACCATGTCGGCACCCTTGATAGCCGCCTCGATCTCCTCGGCATGATCCTCGGCGGCGCGCTTGCCGATCTCCGGGTTGGCTCCGGCGCCGAGCCCGCGGGTGGAGTCACGGCCGACGTCGAGCTTGACGTCGGCATCGCTCATCAGGAGCGCCTGAGCGTCGGTGTTGATCGCGATGAACTCGACTCCCTTGAGCCCCACCTCGATCATGCGGTTGACGGCGTTGACGCCGCCTCCGCCGATGCCGACGACCTTGATCACGGCGAGGTAGTTCTGGACCGCCATCGTGTGTCCCTTCCGAGGATGCTTGAAAAAATGTGGGTGGACCGAGGTGCTGGGAAACTCTAACCGTCAAGTAGAGAGTTATAGTTATGTCAACCTGTGATCTACCAAGAACGGTACGCGTGGGACTGGTGTGAGGCGGCGCGACACGCCGCTGTCTACTTGCGGGTCGTCGGCTGGTCCGGCGCGCTGACGTCGTAGCGCGCGGCTTTGATGCCGAGGAGCGAGCGCAGCACTTCGAGCTTGCGCTCTCCCTTGGCGTGACTCCCCCACACGATCGTGCGACCCTTGGTGAGGTCGATCTCGATCGAGTCCTTGCTTGCCGCACTGATCGACTGCACCTGCTTGCGCAGGTTCGGGTCCTTGGTCGAGATGAGATCGGCGACCGCCGCGACCGACTGGGTCGTGTCGAGCCTCTGGTCGGCATCGTTGACCGTGATGGTGGCCTCGATGAGATCGGCGGGGGCCTTGCCGTAGGAGCGGAAATCGATCCCGCTGCGATCGATTCCGCGGATCCGGCCGTTGACTGACGACCACACGATCGCCTTGCGCTCGACGACGTCGATCGAGATCGTGCGCGGCCACGACCGTGACACCTTGACCTCGCTGACCCGCTCGAGCGCAGCGACCTGCGTCTCGATCCGAGCCAGGTCGACTCGGGCCAGCGGCTCCCCCTCCGGCACCTGCGCGACCTGGAGGACCCGCGCCTCTTTCAACGTCGTCAGGCCTTCGACTTTGACACCGCGCACCGCCAGAACCGACGAGAACCAGATCAGCCAGACCACGACGCCGAGCAGTGTGACAATCAGCACGGCCAAGGCGATCCGCTTGAACTTACGGCGTCGATCCTGGCGGGCCCGTTCGACGAATCGCTGGTCCGTCACGCCCGTGCCTCGAGCGCGGCCAGCACGGCGGGCCCGACCTTCGTGATGTCACCGGCTCCCAGCGTCAGCAGGAGATCGCCTGGTCGCAGTTCTGGGAGCACGACGTCGGCCACAGCCGCGATGGGTCCTGCGAGGGTCACGACGGGGCCGGTGACCGCGTCGGCGATCAGCTGGGGTGTCACGTCCGGATCGGCCGACTCCCGGGCCAGGTAGATGTCAGCGATGAAGACCCGGTCAGCCGCTGAGAGCTCACGGCCCATGTCGGCGCCGTAGATCCGCGTGCGGCTCACCAGATGCGATTGATATGCCACGACCAGCCGGTCGCCACGAGCAATGGCACGGGCGGCGGCCAGATCGGCCCGGATCTCGGTCGGGTGGTGGGCATACGAGTCATAGACCCGGACACCCGCAGCCGTACCGAGCAACTGCATCCGCCGGTCGGCGCCAGAATAGGCTCCCAGCCCCGCCATCAACAGATCGACGTTCTCTCCCAGCGCCAGGCCGGCGCCCAAGGCAAGGAGGGCGTCGACCGCGTAGTGCGCGCCGGGCACCGCGAGGCGGACCTCTCCCAGGTCGACACCGCGATGCGTGACCGTGAACGTCGTGACGCTGCCCTCGATCTTGAGGGCGTGACCGCGCAGGTCGGCGTCCTCGCCGAAGCCGGCCTTTACGACGTCTATCCCCCGCGCCCGCGCGACCTCGACCAGTGCCGCAGCACCCTCGTCGTCGACGTTGAGCACGACGAACTGCTCGATATTGCCGATGAACTCGTCGAACGCCGCCGAGTAGGCCTCGGCTGTGCCGTAGTGATCGAGGTGGTCGGCCTCCACATTGGTCACGACCGCACCGGTCGGTGCGTAGACCAGGAAGGCACCATCGCTCTCATCGGCTTCAGCCACCAGGAGGTCACCTGCGCCGGATCGGGCATTCGCGCCCAGACATGCCACCTCGGCGCCGATCGCGAACGACGGAGCGGTGCCCGCCGCGATGAGCGCACACGACAGCATCGCCGAAGTCGTGGTCTTACCGTGCGTGCCGGCGACCGCAATCGTCCGTTTGCCGTGCATCACGGCACGCAATCCGGCCGATCGCGGCCACAGCCGCAGACCCCGGCGCTGCGCCTCGACGATCTCGGGATTGTCGTCGTGTACCGCAGTCGAGGCGATGACGGTGTCGACGCCGTCGAGATGGCTCGCATCGTGGCCGGTGTAGCACGTGATGCCTTCGGTCCGCAGCGCGTCCAACACGGCCGAATCGGCGGCGTCACTGCCCGACACCGTGATCCCCTGCTGCGCCATCAGGCGGGCTATCGCCGAAAGACCCGCGCCCCCGATACCGATGAAATGAACACTCCCCAGCTCGTGGGCCGGCGGGATGTGTGCAGGTATTTCGATCTTCATGACTCTGCCGCCCGCCAGATCATCTCTGCCAGCCGCACGTCGGCATCGCGCGGCACGATGCCCGCAGCCGCTGCCGACATCGCGGCGAGACGTCCGGGGTGCGAGATCAGCGGGATCACGACATTGTCGATCCACGCGGGAGTCAGCGCGGCATCGTCGATCAGCAGCGCTCCCCCGGCCTGGACGACCGGATGCGCGTTGTGGGCCTGTTCGCCATTGCCGATCGGCAGCGGGACGAACGCCGCGGGCAGACCGATCGCCGCCGCCTCGGTCACCGAATTGGCTCCTGCCCGGCACACGATCAGATCTGCGGCGGCGTAAGCCAGGTCCATGCGATCGATGAACCGCACCGTCACATACGGCGGATCGCCTTCGCGCGGATGCACCGTGACTTCCTCGAGGCGTCCGGCGGCATGCAGCACCTGGACACCTGCATCGGCGAGATCCCGGGACGCGGCCGAGACTGCGTGGTTGATCCGACGCGCGCCCTGCGAGCCACCCGTCACGAGCAGAGTGGGACGGTCGGCGTCCAATCCGAAGAATTCGCGGGCCTCAGCACGACGTGCGACCCGGTCGAGCGAGGAGATCTCGCGCCGGATCGGCAGCCCGATGTACTTGCCGTGCCGCAATTCGGTGTCGGGGAAACTCGTCGCGACGTGCCGGGTGAACCGAGCACCCAGCTTGTTGGCGACTCCGGCGATCGCATTGCCTTCGTGCACGACAAGCGGGATCTTGCGACTGCGTGCGACCAGATAGGCCGGCACCGAGACATATCCGCCGAAGCCGACGATGACATCGGGCTGCACCCGGTCGACGACCTCGCGGGTTGCCTTGACCGCGGCGCGCAGTCGAGACGGCACCTGCAGCAGGGCTTTGCCCGGCCTGCGCGGCAATGGCACCGGCGGCACGAGCTCCAAGGGATATCCGGCCTGCGGGATCAAAGTGACTTCGAGGCCGCGAGGAGTTCCAAGACACGTGATGTCGACCCCACTCTCGGCGAGTACTGCGGCCGTGGCCAGGAGAGGTGAGGTGTGGCCGGCGGTACCGCCGCCGGCGAGCAGTACGCGCATGTCAGCGTCCGCCCGTGGTGCTGAGCCGCGCCGAGGCACGTTTGCGATTGGCCCGACCGGCCGCGAGCGCACGCTTCGCGCCGGGTTCGGTCGTCGCGCAGTTGATCAGGATGCCAAGGGCAACCAGTGTGACGAGCAAGCTGGATCCTCCATAGGAGATCAGGGGAAGTGGGATGCCGATGACCGGCAACAGGCCCAGCACCATGCCGATATTGATGACGGCCTGGATCATGAGCCAGATCGTGATGCCGGCTGCGGCGTAGCGGACGAACGGATCGCGGGTTCGCGTCGCGACCCGGATACCAGCAAAGCCGAGCAGGACAAACAGACTCAGCACGACGAACGTTCCGACCAGGCCGAGCTCCTCGCCGATGACGGCGAGGATGAAGTCGGTGTGGGCCTCGGGCAGCGAACCCCATTTCTGCCGGCTGCCGCCAAGACCCACGCCCCAGAACCCCCCAGTGGCGAAGGCCATCATGCCGTGGATCGCCTGGTATCCGGCACTGTCGGCATCGGCTTGCGGATTCGTGAAGTTGAGCAGACGTTCGACGCGGTGCGGTGACTGGGCGACCGCGACCAACAGGCCGAGGAACAGTGCGGCGAGGATTCCGCCCATCTGCCGTCTGGGCAGTCCGGCGACCCACAGCATGCCGACGATCAGCGCGAAGATCACCAAAGCCGTGCCGAGATCACGCTGGCCGACGACGAGCAGCCCGACGCCACCGGCGACCGGCACCATGGGGGTCAGGATGTAACGGGTCGTGCCGAGATACTTCTGCCGGCGGGCATAGAGATCGGCGATCCACAGCACGAGCGCGAGCTTGGCGAACTCCGACGGCTGCAACTGGAATCCGCCGAACAGCGGCAGCCAGTTGCGGTTGCCGTTGACCGTGATTCCGACGCCGGGGATGAATGTCGCACAGACCAACGCGACCGATCCTAGGAGCGCCGGCAGGATCAGCTTGCGCAATGTCTTCAGTGGCATGCGGATCACGATGTAGGCACCGATCAGGCCGAGAACAGCGAAGATCAGCTGCCGGATGACGATTGCGAACGAGTTGCCCTGCTGGACCAGCGCGAACACCGAGCTCGCACTGAGCACCATGATCAGACCGATGCCCAGCAGCAGCGCCGACGTCCCGAGCAGGATCTGGTACGAGGCCAGAGGCCGTTCCAGAATGCTGCGGATCGCGCCCATGATCCCAGGCGTTCGTCGCTCGCTCTCAGAGCTCATCGCCGCCTGCACCGCCTCATGGTCGTCCCTCTGCCTCAGATGTTCATTGCCCTCTCACGGGCCATCAGGGCCGGTCTCGCAACTGGCGCACCGCCGCGGCGAAGCTCTCGCCCCGCGCGGTGTAGTTGCGAAACTGGTCCATGGAGGCGCATCCGGGAGCCAGCAGCACGGTGTCGCCCTGATGGGCGAGGGATGCGGCTGCCTCCACGACACGTTCCATGGGATCAGTCTCGCCCGTGTCGACCTCGACGACGGGGACGTCGGGCGCGTGTCGCCGCAGCGCATCGCCGATCACGTGACGGTCGGCACCGATCAGTACGACCGCGCGCAGGTGCGTGTGCACGGCCTTGACCAGCTCGTCGAACTCCGCTCCCTTGGCGAGCCCACCCGCAACCCAGACGACGTTCTCGAACGCCTGCAGCGACGCCATCGCCGCATGGGGGTTGGTCGCCTTGGAGTCGTCGATGTAGCGGACGCCGGCCACCGTCGCGACGTCGGCGATGCGGTGTGCGTCGAGGGTGAACCCACGAAGACCGTCGCGAACGGCTCGCGGTTCGACGCCGTGGGCGCGGGCCAGGGCTGCGGCAGCCAGCGCATTGGCCACGATGTGCGGCGGCGGGACGCGGTCGGCGTCACCGTGGCCGTTCAAGCCGATATCGCGGATACTTCCCAGTTCGGCGGCATTCGATATCCGGCCGGCGATGAAGGCCCGGTCGGCGATCGCGTCGTCGACCAGGCCGATCATGCCCGCAGCCGGGACACCGAGGGTGAAACCGATTGCCCGGCATCCTTCTATGACATCGGCGTCTTCGACGAGCCGTTCCGTCACGGGATCCTGGACGTTGTAGACGCACGCGAGTTGCGTGTTCTCGTAGATGCGGCCCTTGACGGCAGTGTAGGCATCCAATCCGCCGTGCCAGTCGAGGTGATCGGGTGCGACGTTGAGCACCGCACTGGCCTGCGCCGAGATCGATGCGCTCCAGTGCAGCTGATAGCTCGACAGCTCGACAGCCAGGACGTCGAATCGATCGGGATTCATGACTGCTTCGAGCACCGGGGTTCCGACATTGCCGACCGCCAGCGCGTTGAGTCCCTGCGCTCGCAGGATCGACTCCAGCATCTGCACCGTCGTGGTCTTGCCGTTCGTGCCGGTCACCGTCAGCCATGGTGTGGGGTTGTCGCCACGCAGCCGCCAGGCCAGTTCGACCTCGCCCCACACGGGGACTCCACAAGCCTGTGCTTGGACGATCAGCGAGGTCGTCGGAGACCAGCCGGGCGAGGTGACGAACAGGTCGATCCCCTCGGGCAGTGTCGCGGTCGAACCGGGTCCGATGCGGACATCGACGCCGAGGATCTCCAGCAGCGTCGCCTTCTCGCGCAGCTCGTCGTTGTCGCCGTCATCGAGGACGACGACCTGCGCACCGAGGTGCTGCAGGGTGTCGGCCGCCGCGAAGCCGCTCACGCCGAGACCGCCGACGGCGGCGCGTACGCCGTCCCACGACGACTCCCGACCCAGTGACGACAGATCAGGAACGGTCATACTCCGGTGACCCACTCGCTGTAGAAGATGCCCAGGCCGGTCGCGACGCACAGACCGCTGATGATCCAGAAGCGGACCACGATCGTGATCTCGGCCCAGCCCAATAACTCGAAGTGATGCTGTAACGGCGCCATTCGGAAGATCCGTTTGCCGCCCGACAGCTTGAACCACCCGACCTGCAAGATCACCGACATCGTGATCGCGACGAACAGGCCCCCGAGCACGACGAGCAACAGCTCGGTGCGGGTCATGAGGGCGAAACCGGCCATCGCGCCGCCGAGCGACAACGATCCCGTATCGCCCATGAATATCTTGGCCGGCGAGGCGTTCCACCACAAGAAGCCGAAGCATGCGCCGGTCAACGCCGATGCCACGACCGCCAGGTCGAGTGGATCGCGTACCTCGTAGCATTTGCTGCCGGGGGCTGACAGGCAGTTCTGATTGCTCTGCCAGATGTTGATCACGACGTAGGCGCCGAAAACCATCATGGCCGCGCCCGTCGCCAGGCCATCGAGACCGTCAGTCAGGTTGACACCGTTGCTGGCGCCCGCCACCAGGAGCAGGACCCAGACGACCAGCAATACAGTGGGCAGCTCCCAGCCGGCCAGATCACGGGTAAACGAGATGCCGTGTGTGATGGGAGTGCGACCGTTGTCGTCCTCCCAGCCGATCGCCAGGATCGCGAAGATCAGGCCCACGGTCGTCTGCCCGATCAGCTTGGCTTTGCTCCGGAGCCCCAGATTTCGCTGTTTCGAGACCTTGATGAAGTCATCGAGGAAGCCGATCGCGCCGAGGCCGACGAACAGGAACAACAGCAGGAGGGCCGAGCTGCTGGGCGTCGTCTGGGTTGCGAGCTTGGCGATGAAATAGCCGATCACGACCGCGAGGATGATCACGAGGCCGCCCATCGTGGGGGTGCCGCGCTTGGTGTGGTGGGACGTCGGACCATCGTCGCGGATGAGTTGCCCGTAGCCCTGTTTCACGAGGACGGAGATCGCAAACCTGGTCCCGATGAGGGTCACCAGCAGCGATAACGCTCCCGCGATCAGGATTGCCTTCATCGCGTCGTGAGTCCTTTCCTTACTCGCACATGCCTCGGTCGAGACATCTGCTCCTTGATGGTTTCACAACCACGGCCTGCGCCCTGGGCAGACTCGCGGGTGGTGTGCCGCTTGCCACACCGATCACCCGGTCAGGTGATCGCGATCAGCTCGACGAGCACCTCTCGGTCGTCGAATGGATGCACGACCCCCTCGATTTCCTGGCCTTGTTCGTGTCCCTTGCCTGCCACCACAAGACTGTCGCCGAGATGGGCCATGGCCACCGCATGGGCGATGGCCTCGCGTCGACCCGGCACCTCGACGACGACCGCCGGACCTGCCGCGGCGCCTTCGAGCACCGCGGCCCTGATGGCGGCGGCCCGCTCCGTACGGGGGTTGTCATCCGTGACGATGACGACATCCGCATACTGCGCGGCCACTTGTCCCATCAGAGGACGTTTGCCGTGGTCACGGTCGCCGCCGGCACCGATCACGATGATGATCCGCCCAGCCGTGACGGGACGAAGCGCAGTGAGCACTGCCGCCACGGCATCGGGTTTGTGCGCGTAGTCGACGATCGCGGTGTACGGCTGACCCGCTTCCACGCGCTCCATGCGCCCCGGAACGCCCGGGCTCGCCGCAATCCCCTCCGCCAGTTCGCCCGGATCGTGGCCGGCTGTCGTCAGTGCTGCCATGACGGCGAGCGCATTCGACACGTTGAAGACACCGGGCAACGGAACCGACAAGTCGACCGCGACTCCGTCGGGGCCCAGTACTTCCAGGTCCGTGCCCAACCTGTGTGGCCGGATGTTGACGGCCCTCCAGTCGGCCGGATTGCCGTCTGTCGAGAACGTCGTCACGGGCAGCGGGGTCAGCGCCTGCAACCGACGCCCGTACTCGTCATCGATGTTGACGACGGCATGGCGGGAGTGTTCAGGGGTGAACAGTGCCGCCTTGGCCAGGAAGTACTCGTCCATGTCGTGGTGGAAGTCGAGGTGGTCACGTCCCAGGTTGAGGAACACCGACACATCGAAGGCGAAGCCGTCGACGCGTCCTTGCACGAGCGCGTGACTGGAGACCTCCATCGCGCACAGCTCGACCTGCTCCTCGCGCATCACGGCGAACAGCGCTTGCAGCTGCGGCGCCTCGGGGGTCGTGAGGCTCGACGGCGCGGGAACCTTGTCGATCCGGGTGCCGATCGTGCCAACGACCGCCGAGCGACGCCCGCCCAGCGCCGCCTCGGCGAGATACGTCGAGGTCGTCTTGCCCTGGGTTCCGGTGATCCCGACCGTCGTGAATGCGGACGTCGGATTGCCGTAGAACGTCGCGCTGAGGTCGGCGACGACCTTGCGCGGCTCGTCGACGACCACTACAGGGACGCCGCAGTCCCCCACGAGTTTCGCGCCGCCCGGATCGGTCAGCACCGCCACTGCCCCAGCGCTCAGAGCCGCGTCGATGTACGAGCCGCCGTGCGCCCGCGCGCCGGGCAGCGCCGCGTACAGATCACCCGGCAGCAAGACCCCGGTGTTCAGCGCCAGGCCTGTGACGACGACGTCCTCAGGCGCTTGTGCGCCTATGAGAGCCGCCAGTTCGCCGAGTCCCCAACGAGGGCTCTCAAAAGGCCGCACCCGCATCTGCTCACTCACCCCCCGACCCTACCCAATTGATTCACGACGTCCTGACGGGTCACCTGCACCCCGGGCGGTGGATCCGCAACCTCATTCGCCCCCCAAGGTCGGTTTACCACGGTCCCGCAGCAAACTGGCTCTGCCCGCGGGAAACTTCCTGGGGGCGGAGCCAGCTTGCTGCGGGAAGACGGCTCGGGCCGACCCAGAACGTCTTCGCAGGGCCAGACTTCACGGCGTAGACGCACGGCAGCCAGCCGCGGCTTCGAGGTCATTCCGGCGGAGGCCAATCGTCTTCCCGCAGCAACCGCTCTCCCCCCGCGGAAAGATTCCCGCGGGGGGAGCCAGCTTGCCGCGGGACCGTGGTAAACCGACCCAGGTGAAGGTTGAGCCCGCACCGCTTACCAGGTCTGCTTAACCTTCGGCACCTTCGAGCCGCTCGGTGCCACTCCGAACCGCTCCAGCGCCATCGACATGATGTCGTGGAAGACCGGTCCCGCGGTCGAGCCACCGCCGGCGTTGCTGTACGGCTTGTCGAGCACGATATAGGTCAGGAAGCGCGGATTGTCTGCCGGAGCAAAGCCCATGAACGAGACGGTGTTCTGGCCTCGGACGTACCGTCCGGTGACCGGGTTGACTCGCCACGCGGTGCCGGTCTTTCCGGCGACCCGGTAGCCCTTGATCGCGGCTGCCGGAGCGGTTCCGTCGGGAGCCGTCACAGCCTCCATCATGCGGGTGACGTTCGCAGCGGCGTCCTTGGAGATGATCCGCTTCCCGACTGCGCTCGCGACCGGGGTCTTGTCCCCATTCGTGTCGACGGTGTCCGTCACGACGGTCGGTTCGCACATCTTGCCGGCATTCGCGATCGCCCCGACTGCGCGGACCATCTGCATCGCGGTGACCGAGATGCCCTGGCCGAACGCGATCGTGGCCTTGTTGGACTTGGTCCAACCGTCGCTGTCGGTCAGGATGCCCTTGGACTCACCCGGCAGGCCGATCCCGGACTTCTCGCCGAAGCCGAACTTCTTCAAGTAGCTGTGCATCGTTTGATCGCTCATCTGTTCCGCGGCCACGATCGTGCCGAGGTTGGACGACAGCGCGATGACTCCGGCGGCGGTCAGCTTGAGCTTCCCGTGCTCCCAGTAGTCGCCGATCGGGAACTTGTCGATCACCATTTTGGACGGCACCATGATCGGCGTACTCGCGGTGACCTTGCCCTGGTCGGCGAGTGCCGCCATCGTGACGGTCTTGAGCACGCTCCCGGGCTCGTAGACCGTCTGCACGGAACGCGACACAGTATTGCTGTCGCTCATGCCCGTACGGTCGTCGGCATTGAACGTCGGTGCCTGCGACATCTGCACGATCTGGCACGTCTTGACATCCATCGTGATCGCAAGTCCCCAGTCCGAGCTCGACGCTCGCACCGCATCGGCAAGCCGCTGGTCGCCATACCACTGCAGATCGCGATCGATCGTGGTCTGCACGTCCTTGCCCGGAACCATCTCGGTGACTGTGCTGTCGGCCATCGGGATGCGCTGACCCGTGGGCGAGACCTCGAACGTGCTGGAGCCGTTGGTGCCGGTCAGGATCTTGTCGTACTCCTGCTCGAGCCCGGCGACGCCCTTGCCCTCACCGTCGACGTAGCCGAGGAGATTGGCCGCCAGCTTGCCGCCCGGGTAGGTCCGCAACGATTCCTTTTCGGTGGAGATTCCGGGGAGCTCGGCCTTCGAGAGCGCCTCAAGGACCTCGTCGGCAGTCCATTTCGGAACATCCCGCACCAGGACCGCATACTGCGACTTGGGTGTGCGGAGCTTGTCGATCGTGTCGAAGTAGTCGATTTTATCGCCCAGTTTCTCACGCAGGATGCGCGCGATCTGCGGGGCGTAGTCAACCGTCGTCACCGGATTGGCTACCAGCGTCAACCCGTCGACGCTGCTCGCGAGGGCAACGCCGTTGCGATCGAGGATCTTGCCCCGGGGCGCCGGGTCGGTCCTGGTCATGGTGCCCGCGGCGGCGGCTTGTGCCGCGTACGCACTGGCGTCGAGGCCTTGGATCTGGAACAACCGCGCGCCGAACAGGCCGAAGATGCACATCACGAGTATCAGACAAGCCCGCAGCCGACGCCGCGTCAGCTTCTGCCGAGTCATGGCGTCACAGCCTTGATATTGCTGCCGGGCTTGGCCGCTTCAGGCTTTCCGAGGACCTTCCCGTCCGAAAGCCGCAGGAACGCCGGGTTGGCATTGGGCACCATACCGATCGCGAGTGCCTCCTTGGCCACATTGGCCGGGCTTTGAAGGCGTTCGACGTCCCGGTTCAGCGCCTGCTGCGCAGTCGTCAGGGTCCGGGCCTCTCGCTGCAGCTTGGACGCCTCGAACGACTGGGCCTGCAGGACAGTGCTCATGATGATGAGTCCGACGAGTCCGATCGAGACGACGGTCAGCACGACGACGACGAACGGCGCTTTGCGGGCGCGGCTACGGACCGGACGCACCAGCCGCAGACCAACCGCCTTGGCGTCTTCGAGACGCTGCGGCGACGGCGTGAGTGCCCGAGTGACTGACGTGCTCATGTGGTCACCAACCGTTCTGCGACGCGCAGGCGGACCGAGCGCGCACGTGGGTTCTCTTCGATCTCGGCAGCTGTTGCCAGTTCGGCGCCTCGGGTGACGAGGCGATACTTCGCCTCGTGTCCGACAGGGACGAACGGCAGGTCGCGCGGGACGTCGGTCGTGGTGACCTCGGTGAACGCCCGTTTGGTGATGCGGTCTTCGAGGGAGTGATACGAGAGCACGACGACGCGCCCGCCGGGAGTGAGTGCCTCGAGCGCATCGGGCAGCGCCCGACGGTAGACGCCCAATTCGTCGTTGACCTCGATACGCAAAGCCTGGAACGTGCGCTTGGCCGGATTACCGCCGGTACGACGGGCCGCCTGCGGGATGGATTCGCGGATCAGGTCGACAAGGCGTGCACTGTTGCTGAACGGTTCCTTCTCGCGTTCGGCAACGACGCGGTCAGCGATGCGCTTGGCGAACTTCTCTTCGCCGTATTCGCGCAGGATCGCGGACAGATCGCGGGATGTGTAGGTGTTGAGGATGCCTGCGGCGGTGAGTTCGTCCTCGGGATTCATCCGCATGTCGAGCGGCGCGTCCTGGGCATAGGCGAAACCGCGATCGGCGACGTCGAGCTGCATCGAGGAGACACCGAGGTCGAACAACACACCGGCAACGGAGTCGAAGCCGGCCTCGCGAATCACGTCGGCGATCTCGTCGTAGACGGCGTGCGCATAGGTGACCCGGTCGCCGAAAGGGGCAAGTCGAGCCTGGGCCCGGGCGAGGGCGTCGGGGTCACGATCGATACCGATGACGTGTACGTCCGGAAACCGGTTCAGCATGGCTTCGGTGTGACCGCCGAGGCCAAGCGTGGCGTCGACGACGACGGCCGGCCCGGTCGCGACCGACGGCTCGAGCAGGTCGAGAACACGCTCGAGCAGGACGGGCACGTGACGCGGCGCGGAGGCTCCGGAGTCAGGTGCCTGGTTCACAGGAGGCCCAATCCGAGCGTGATCAGCACTGCGAGGGCGATCGATGAGCCCAGCGAGAACAGCATGAGTCGGACGCCGTCCGCCACCTCATGTCGTACTCGTCTCGTACTCGTGTCGATCTGCATATCTGCCGGTCCCCCACCTGTCGTCTTGTTGGATGTCGTTCGGTTGTGTCCGCCCACGCCTCGTGTGACTTGTCGTGTGGCCAGATCCGCGACCGCCGGGTCTGACACCGGGGAAGTGATGTCAGAACCGCGCGGGCGCAGATCTCGCCGCACGAACGTCAGAAGATGCCGGGCATCACTTCCTCCGACATGTCCGCGAACGGACCTTCTTGTGAGGACTCGAACTCGGCCCAGCGACCCGAGTCCCAGATCTCGATGCGATCCATCGCACCGACGACCGTGCATTCCTTGTCGAGCTGCGCCCAAGTGCGCAGCACTGCCGGCACCGAGATGCGTCCCTGCTTGTCCGGCACTTCTGACGAGGCGCCAGAGAAGAACATGCGGTTGAAGTTTCGCGCCGCCTGGTTCGTGAACGGGGTGTTGCGGATGCGATCGGTGAAGGCGTTGAACGCCTCGGTCGTCCATCCGTAGATGCAGTTCTCCTGCCCGCGGGTGAGAACGATCCCGGTCTCGAGGCGGGGACGGAATTTCGCCGGGAGGAACAACCGGCCTTTGTCGTCGAGGCGGGGGGTGTAGGTGCCGAAGAAATTCGATACATCCGGGTTCACCTCGCTCCTCCTGTTCGACGACCATTCGCTCCATTCTCCACCACTGTACTCCACGATCCCCCACTTTGGGACACGTGTCGCCCCTTTTCAAGGCAAAACACATAGCGCCCTCCACGAGGTGGAGAGCGCTCAATTTCCCGTCAGGGCAAAGAAAAACCGCCCCCGAGGGGGCGGTTGGAGTGAAGGTGGAGGGAAGTGGGGCGTCAAAGACCCATCTGGGAGCTAATGATCCTCATCGCGACGTCGCTGCCAGCGCTCTTCCATCCGGTCGACGAACGAACCTGTCGGCTTGGCCTGCTTGCCACCACCGCGACCCTTGCGTGCTGACAGATCGTGCACAGCATCCTCACGACCGCCGATCCCGCGTTTCCAGGCATTGGCGAACAGGTAGGCAGTCACCAGCATCGCGATGAAGCCGAGGACACCGAGCCAGGTCATCTTGCTGACCGTGCCACTGAACATCACGACGAGTCCGCCGATGAAACCCAGGGCTGCCAACACAGCGACGCGCCGGTTACGCGCCATGAACTTCGACCCGCGCAATGTCGACGCGAAGTCGGGATCCTCTGCGGCCAACGACTGTTCGAGCTGGTGAAGCAGTCGAGCCTCTTCGTCAGAGAGTGGCACTCTCGCCTCCTGATGTGGGTGATGCTACTGACAAGTCTAGGCGCGCGATCGACTGCAGACCAGCGGAAAGGCCGGAGAAATCAGATGAGGTTCGCAAGAGCCGCTCCAAGGCGTACAAAGCGTCGCGCGCTCCGGGCTCGGTGTCGACGATTCCGCTGGGCACCAGATCGGCGAACACGCGCAGTCCGTTGACCGCGACCGCGACGAATCCATGGGCTGCCAGCAAGCTCTCAACCTCACTTTGGACGAAGCGACGGGGCCCCATCGACCGGATGTCCCAGGCCGAAGACGACCGCTCGAGCAGCGTCTGCGCCATGACGAAATCTCCGGCCAGAGCACGTGCCATGACGGCCGCGTTGCGTCCGGCCACGACGAGGCTGACGTGCCCGCCGGGTCGCAGCACCGTGGCCACTGCGGCCATGGCAACCGAAGGATCGTCGACGTGTTCGAGCACACCGTGACACAGCACGAGATCGAATGACCCGGGCTCCACGTGGTCGAGTAGATCCGTCGCATCGCCCTGGATTCCGGTGACCGGATGGGCCAAGCCAGCCTCGGCACTACGGCGGTGCAACGAAGCGAGGGCATCGGGGCTCGGGTCGACGATCGTCACCCGGTGACCGAGCTGGGCGAGGCGCACGGCGTCGCCGCCGGTGCCACCACCGAGGTCGAGCACATCGAGGTGCGTTCCCGCACCTGCCAGGTCGGTCGCATCAGCGACTGCCTGCCACATCAGCTCTGAGCGGACCGGACCCATGAGTCACACTGTGCCATATTCACGGGGCCGACCGACTCCGCGGGGCACCGACCCGACCGCGTAGTCTTCGCGCATGGCGAACGTCGTGGTCGTGGGTGGCGGATTCGCCGGATTGTCCGCTGCCGCCCGCATCGCGAAACTTCGACACGATGTGACTCTGCTGGAGTCCGGCGAACGTCTGGGCGGACGCTTGAACGGCTACACGGTCGACGGCCAGACCTGGCAGCTGCAGCTCGACACCGTGACTCTGCCGGGCGTGTTCCGTGACCTGTTCCGCAAGTCCGGTCGCACACTCGACCGCGTGCTGGAGTTCACCAAGACCGACGGCCGCCGGCACCTTTTCAATGACGGCACAGTCCTGGACCTACCGCTCGGCAACCGCGGAGACCAGCACGAGGCGATCGTCGACGTCTTCGGCGAGGACACCTGGTCACCCTGGATCGACCAGTTCTCGGAGCAATGGGAGATCCTCCGCACAGTCGCCCTCAACCAGATCTTCGAAGGCAGACCGGTCATCGACCGGTCGGTTCGCAAGGCCCTGCGCCCCCGGCGGACCGTCAAAGCGCTCGACAAGGACTTCGCCGACGAGCGACTGGCCAAGATCGTGCTCGATCCGGTTCGGCTCGCGGGACACGACTGGCGCATCACGCCGGGATTCGTCGCGATCGCGCATTACCTCGAGCGCTCATTCGGTCGTTGGCGGTTCGAGGGTGGCCTGCCGGCTCTTGCCGCGGCACTCGAACATCGCCTCGAAGAACGCAAGGTCACCGTCGTGTTGGGCGAGGCCGCACATTCGGTCGTGCGGGAGGGCAATCAGGTCACGGGGGTCGTCACCGACAAGCGGACGGTGCCGGCCGATGCCGTGGTGTGGACGGCGCCGACCTCGCCGTCTCCCCTACCCCTGCCCCGCGGTCTGCAGATCATCCCGGCGTCCCGGACGCTCGTCACGTTGTCGGCCGACGCACCTGCCATGCCGCACGAACTCCTCGTGCACGTCAATCCGCCGATCCGACTGTGGACCGCAAATGGCAGCCAGTGGACGATCGAGCACCGCAGCGGCGAGGATCCGCTCAATGCGCTCGTCAGGGCAGGACTCGACCTTCGGCCTTTTGTGACCCAGCGCATCGACTTGTCCCCGAGCGATCTGGTCGCGATGGGGCACTGGGGGTGGACCTGGAACACCTGGACCTCGGCATTCGACCTGCCGGGGATCGCGCCGTCCGGCGGTCTCTATTTCGCCGGTGCCGGCGCGCATCCCGGCGGCACGCTGGAAGCGATCGGCATGGCCACCGCCGCAATAGCCGAGGACCTGCGCCCCTGACGCAGGTCTCAGACCAGGTTCTCGTCGCGCAGAGCCTGGAATATCTCCCTGGTCGCCTTCGAGCGGTTGAGGGTGATGAAGTGCAGACCCGGTGCGCCGCCAGCGAGCAGGTCGCGGCACAACTGGGTCGCCAGCTCGATGCCCTTGGCGCGGACAGCGGCCTTGTCGTCCTGGATCGGTTCGATCTGTTCCAGCACCTCTGGCGGCATTGCCGCACCGGACAGCTCGGCCATGCGGGAGACCTGCGCATAGTTGAGGATCGGCATGATGCCCGGAATGATCGGAATATCGCTGCCCAGCGCCCGCACCCGGTCGACCAGCGAGAAGTAGTCGTCGGCACGGAAGAACAGCTGTGTGATCGCATACTCGGCACCGGCCTTCGCCTTGGCGACGAGCACCTCGGCGTCGTGATCGAGACTCGCGGCGTCGGGATGTCCTTCGGGGAATGCCGCGACGCCGATCTCGAAGCCACCTAGCCCCGAAGCCAACTGCACCAGGTCGATGGCATACGTCAGTCCGTCGGGGTGATGCTCCCACGGCGCGCGGGGCCCGCCCTTGGGGTCGCCGCGCAGAGCCAGCACATTGTCGACGCCGGCCGCCGCGTACTGCTTGAGGACCGACTCGATCTCGCCCTTGGTCTGTGACACCAACGTCAAGTGTCCGACCGGACGCATCGAGGTCTGTTCGGCGATCCGAGCAGTGATGCGGACCGTCCGCTCCTGACTCGTGCCGCCCGCGCCGTAGGTGACCGAGACGAACGTCGGCTCGAACTGCTCCAGCTCGGCGATCGTCTGCCACAGAACGGCTTCGCCCTCATCGTCCTTCGGCGGAAAGAACTCGAATGAGCAGCTCGGCGTGGGTGAGCGCAGTGCCGCAACGAGGGAGGTGTCTTCAGAGCTCATGGACCAACGGTACCGTTCACGATGTGACTGCACGTGCGGATGATCTCGAGTTCCGGACACGCGTCGACGAGAGCCTGGCGGCATTCGTGGATCGCAAGGCTGCCGATCTGCGTCTCCTGGGGGCCGGCATCGACCACATGGTCGCGATCTCCGGCGAGTTCATCGCGGGCGGAAAGCGCCTCCGACCACAGTTCAGCTACGCCGGCTGGCTCGTGGCGGGAGGCCGACGGGGTGATCCGGGCATCATCGCCGCAGCTGCCGCGCTCGAGTGGCTGCAGGCCAGCGCCCTCGTGCACGACGATTTGATGGACGGATCCGACACCCGTCGCGGACGTCCCAGCATCCATCGCGCGTTCGAGGCGATCCACCGCGCCGAACGACGCCACGGCGATGCTGCAGCATTCGGCCTGTCGGCGGCGGTCCTGATCGGCGATCTGATGCTCTCGTGGTGCGACGAGATGCTGACCGATGCGATCTTGGAGTCACCGACCCTCGCACCACACATCCGACAGGCCCGCACCTATTTCGACCTGTGCAAGACCGAGGTCGTCGCGGGCCAGTTCCTCGACGTGGTCGGGCAGACCCGGCAGACCGTGTCGTGGGATGAGGCCATGACTGTCGTGCGGTACAAGTCGGCCAAGTACACCGTCGAGCGTCCGCTGCACATCGGTGCGGCTCTGGCCGGTGCCGACGCCGAGCTGATCGACGGACTGAGCGCCGTCGCACTCCCCCTCGGCGAGGCATTCCAATTGCGCGATGACGTGCTCGGGGTGTTCGGCGACCCAGCGGTCACCGGAAAGCCGGCCGGCGATGATCTGCGCGAGGGCAAGCGCACCGTGCTGATCGCCCGCACCCACGAGCTGACCGACGATGCCGGACGCCGCTTGCTGCTCGATTCACTGGGCACCGCGGAAGGAGTCGACGCGGTCGCCGAACTGATCCGCGGTTGTGGCGCCCTCGAAGCCGTCGAGCACGACATCAGCATGCTCGAAGCTGCCGCCGACGAGGCCATCGACGCACTCGGTCCCGCCGCGCGCGAGGTACTGGGCCCCTTGGCGCTCACAGCAACGCGTCGAAGCCGCTGACCCCCAGATCGTCCCGCACGACCACCACTAGGTGTTGTGTCTGCTCCACCGCGTCGCGCAGCACCTCGACGATCGCGCTCGCGCGGACGGGATCCATCTCGACCAGATCACGAAGCCCGTCCCAGACCATGACCGTCGGTGTCGTGCTCTGTTCTGCAAGCATGTCGAACAGTGCGTCGAGATTGCAGCCGAACCATTCGGGGAGGCCCCACGCCGCGACGAGCCTGGAGTAGAAGTCCTCAATCGATTCGACGTCGCGCGTATCGACCGGCAGCACCTGCCATCCGGCCGCGAACGCTTCACCGGCCAGATCGCGATTCGGCCGCCCCCGCCAGCTGAACAGCCCTGCCGACGCCGTCCCGTTCAGCACCGAAGCGTACGACGCGGTCATCTGCTCCCCCGATCGAGACGGGTGAACGTCCGGTAGTGGTCGCCGGTGTAGTACGTCTCCCCGTCGGCACCCCTCACGATTCGACGAGCCCCACGATCGGCCGATCCCGGTGTGGGAACGGTGTACTCGCGCCAGTATCCGCGCGGACGCTCCGGCAGACGTCGTTCCCGGTTCATGAACACCGTGTCGTCGCGGGAGTACGGGTACGGCCCGCCGTCCTCGATCAGCGCCAGGGTCTCGCCGACTTCTGCGGGTAACCCGGTCGTGGCGACACTCGACGTCTCGGGTCGGGTGTCATCCGACGAATTGTCCGCCGTCACAGTCCAGACGACGTAAGTGATCGCCACGACGGCCAGAAGGACCCGCCACCACGTGTTCGACCGCATGGGTCAATGCTCTCGTACTTTTCGTGTCCGACACCGCAACATCGAAACACCACACCTGCGTGCTGCCCGCGTTCTCATATGGGAGAGTCACTAGACTGCGATGAGGGCCCAAGGGGGTTTCCGGCATGACGAGGGAGGGTTGACGTGCCACTGACCAGCGACGAAGCACTCGTCGGGCGTGTCCTCCACGACCGCTATCTGATCGGCGAACGCATCGCCCGCGGCGGCATGGCCAGCGTTTTCAAGGCCACCGACCAGCGACTCGATCGCGAAGTCGCCATCAAGGTCATGCACCAGGGCCTCGGCGACGACCAGCAGTTCACCCAGCGCTTCGTCCGCGAGGCCAAATCGGCCGCCAAACTCAATCACCGCAATGTCGTCTCGGTCTTCGACCAGGGCACCGACGGCGAGATCACCTATCTCGTCATGGAGTACGTTCCCGGCCGCACGCTGCGCGATCTGATGCGCGATGAGGCCCCCATGCCGCCTTACCGCGCGCTCGAGCTGCTCGAACAGATCCTGATAGCCCTGTCGGCCGCGCACGCCGCCAAGATCATCCACCGCGACGTCAAGCCCGAGAACGTCTTGATCACTCCAGACGGGGAGGTCAAGGTCGCCGACTTCGGCCTGGCCCGGGCGGTCAGTGCCGCGACCACCGCGACCGGCGGCACCCTGATCGGCACGGTCTCCTACCTTGCCCCCGAGATCGTCACGAACGACGGCACCGACGCCCGTTCCGACGTCTACGCATGTGGCGCGATGCTCTACGAGATGCTGACGGGCACCAAACCGCACTCCGGCGAGTCACCCATCCAGATCGCGTACAAGCATGTGCACGAAGACATCGGTGCGCCCTCGGAGGTTCAGCAGGGCATCGCGCCGTACGTCGATGCCTTGGTCGCCCGTGCCACGGTCCGCGACCGCGATCAGCGCTCGACCGATGCGCGCGTCTTGCTGCAGCAGGTCCGATCCGTCCAGCGTGCCCTTGAAGCCGGCCTGGCCGATGATCCCGATCTCGTCGCAGATCTGCTCCCGGGCGCTCGTCCCGGCGAGGACGATCCCGATGCGCCCACGATCGCCGTTCCCCGCGCCGCGATGGGGTTCGCGGCCTCCGAAACCCTCGCGAGTGCGTCGGAGAACACGATGCAGTGGACGCCGCATGAGACGCCGGCCCCGCCTCCGGCGAACGCAGCCAAGCCGATCGGTCTGCATCCGCCGATGTCGCGTGAGGAATACGGCCAGATCGCCAGCAAGCCTCACAGCCGACGGGGCCGCCTGCTACTCATCCTCGCCGTCCTCGCCGCGATCATCGCGGGTCTGCTGACCTGGTACATCACCGATCTCCGCTACGTCGACACGCCGGTCCTGACAAGCAGCTCGGTCGCGGACGCCAAGAAAGAGGCCGAAGCCGAGGGCTTTGAGTTCAAGGAGGTCCGCAAGGACTTCTCCGAGACATTCCTCGCCGGCACCGTCATGAGCACGAATCCCAAGCCCGGCGAGAAGATCCTGCCGGGCAGCACGATCGAGGCCGTCGTGTCGAAGGGCCCCGACCGGGTCTACATCCCCGACGACAACTTCAAGGGTCTCAAGATCAGCGAGACCCGCCAGCTCCTGGAGGCTCAGGACCTCGTGCTGGGCAAGCGGACCAACGTCTATGACGAGAACATCGCCAAGGGGCGGGTCATCCGGGCCGACGGCGTGACGTCCAAGGACGCTCTCAAGCGCGGTGACACGGTCAACGTCATCGTGAGTCGCGGTCGCAAGCCCATCGAGGTCAAGAACTACGTCGGTCAATCTCTCGACACCGCCCGCACAGCATTGCAGAACGCCGGCTTCAACGTCACCGTCAACGAAGCCTTCAGTGACGATGTCAAGCGCGGCAGGGTCATCGCGCAGACCCCCAACGATGGCAACCGGTTCAAGGACGACACGATCGCCTTGACGATCTCCAAGGGCGCTGAGCAAATCGCGATCCCCAATGTCGTCGGAAAGCCCCGGCTCGAGGCCGAGCAGATCCTCAAGGACGCGGGCTTCAAGGTCAGGGTCTTCGGCGGCAATGGCACCGTACTGCTGCAGCCCGACAAGAAGGCCTCACGCGGCAGCCGGGTCACGATCTACACCGCACCCTGATTTCCCATACCAATCAATACGTATGTACAACTTCGCGTAGACTCGGTGTATGGATGAACCCCGGATCGCTCCAGGCGGCCTCAAGGAACTCGGTCTGATCAATTTCGGGTTCGCAACCCTCGCCGGCCGGATGATCGGCGGCGGACGGCCCAATATCTTCACAACTCTTGGACGTCAGCGTCGCCTGTTCCGCGGTTGGCTGCACTTCAGCGGCCGCCTCATGCCGGGTGGCTCGCTCCCCCGCCGCGAATCCGAGTTGATCATCTTGTGGATCGCGACGTTGCGAGAGTGCGAGTACGAACGGCGCCACCATATCCGTCTCGGCCGCAGAGCAGGCATCACCCCCGAACAGATCGCCCATCTCGCCGACCTGAACTGGACGGGATGGTCGGCCCGCGAGCTGGCTCTGCTCGACGGCGCAACCCAACTCGTCGACGCCAAGTACATCGACGACGCCGGCTGGGCCACGCTGCGGACCTACCTCGACGAGGCTCAGGCCATCGAGTTCTTGTTGCTCTGCGGCCAATACGACTCGCTGGCCACGACACTACTGACCTTGAAGGTGCAACCCGAGAACCCGAAACCGCCCGCCGAGGAGGTGGCTACCGCCCTGCGGCGAGGTGGTTACCGCCCTTCCTCAGGGCCGTAACCACCTCCTGAGGGGGCGACAAGTACCTCCTCAGCGGGTGGGTCGATCAGTCCCGACCGGAGAGCATTTCGGCGACGAGGAAGGCCAGCTCGAGCGACTGCGCACGGTTGAGCCGCGGATCGCACAGCGTCTCGTAACGGTGCGTGAGGTCTTCGGCCGAGAGCTTGGCGCCGCCGCCGACGCACTCGGTGACATCGTCACCCGTGAGCTCGACATGCAGACCGCCCGGCCACGTTCCGAGGGCACGGTGCACCTCGAAGAAGCCGCGGACTTCGTCAATGACATCGTCGAACTCGCGGGTCTTGTAGCCGTTGCTGGTCTCGAATGTATTGCCGTGCATCGGATCGCAGACCCAAGCGACCTCGATACCCGCAGCAGTCACCTTCTCGACCAGATTCGGCAGACCCTCGCGGATCTTCTTGGCGCCGAATCGGGTGATGAACGTGATCTTGCCGGGAATGCGCTCCGGGTTGAGCTTCTCGTACAGCGCGATCGCATCGTCAGCCGTCGTGGTCGGGCCGAGCTTGACGCCGATGGGGTTGGCGATGCGGCTCAGCAGCTCGACGTGCGCGCCATCGAGCTGGCGGGTGCGCTCACCGATCCAGACGAAATGGCTCGACACGTCATAGGGCTGTTCGGTGCGCGAGTCGATACGCGTGAGGGCGTGCTCGTACTCCATGATCAGCGCTTCGTGCGAGGAGAAGAAGTCGACGGTGTGGAACTCGTCGGGGTCGACACCGATCGCGTCCATGAAGGCCAAGGCCCGATCGATATCGGCACCGATGCGCTCGTAGCGTTCGCCGACAGGGCTGTTCTTGACGAAGTCGGTGTTCCAGGCGTGCATCTGGCGTAGATCGGCATAGCCGCCGGTTGTGAATGCACGTGCAAGGTTGAGAGTCGCGGCAGATGCGTTGTAGACGTCGACGAGCCGCTGCGGATCGTGCGCGCGGGACTCAGGGGTGAAGTCGAAGCCGTTGACCGCGTCGCCGCGGTACGCCGGCAGCGTCACGCCGTCGCGGGTCTCGGTGTCGCTGGAGCGCGGCTTGGCGTACTGGCCGGCGAGTCGGCCGACCTTGACGACCGGGACGCTCGCGGCGTACGTCAGGACGACTGCCATCGACAGCAGGACCCGCAGCTTGTTGCGGACGTTCTCGGCTGTGACGCCCTCGAATGTCTCGGCGCAGTCGCCGCCTTGCAAGACGAATGCCTTGCCTTGAGCGACCTCGGCCAGACGGTCGCGCAGCGCATCGCACTCGCCCGCAAAAACCAGGGGTGGCATCCTGCGCAACGTCTGCACCGCGGTGTCGCGGGCAGCAGGGTCGACATACGTGGGCTGCTGGGCAGCGCCGATCGCATGCAGTTCGTCAAGGCTAGGAATACTCACCCGCCTAGAATACGCCGCCCGCGGTACCACCTTGAAACCGCGTTGGTTGAGACGCGCAGGCCGCCCACCCCGCTGGTTGAGGTGCGTGCCGCGCCGACTCCGTTGGTTGAGGTGCGCAGGCCGCCTGCGGCCGGAGCCTCGAAACCGCGTTGGTTGAGGTCGTCGAGTCATCTCACCTGGTTTCGAGGCTCGTCGCTACGCTCCTCGGCTCCTCAACCCGCTCGACCGGTCGCGCGCTGAGCGCGCTCGGGCCTCGCGCGCCCTAACCAAACAACACCTCTGCCTCTTCATACAGCTCCGGGCGTACGGTTTTCAGCACGGCAGTTCCCTCGGACAACGGGACACGTTCGATCTCGGTGCCTCGCAGGGCCATCATCTTGCCGAAGTCGCCCTCGTGGACCGCGGTGATGGCGTGCAACCCGAAGCGGGTCGCAAGCCACCGGTCGAATGCGGTCGGCGAGCCACCTCGTTGCACGTGCCCGAGAACAACCGTCCTGGCTTCCTTGCCGGTGCGTTGCTCGATCTCGGCGGCGAGCCGATCACCGATCCCGCCCAACCGCACGTGACCGAACGCGTCCTTGTCGCCGCTGACCAGTGACATCGATCCTCCGTCGGCCGGCACCGCGCCTTCGGAGACCACGATGATCGGCGCATAGTGCGTCGCGAACCGGCTCTCGACTTGTGCGCACACCTTGGCGATGTCGAACGGGCGCTCGGGGATCAAGATGATGTTGGCACCGCCGGCCAGGCCGCTGTGGAGCGCGATCCAGCCCGCGTGACGTCCCATGACCTCCACGACCAGCACCCGGTGATGCGACTCGGCGGTCGTGTGCAGCCGGTCGATCGCCTCGGTCGCGATATTGACCGCAGTATCGAAGCCGAACGTGAAGTCGGTGCCCGACAAATCGTTGTCGATCGTCTTGGGAACACCGACGACGTTGACGCCGAGATCGGCGAGTTTGGTGGCCACCCCGAGGGTGTCCTCACCGCCGATCGCGATCAGCGCGTCACAGCCCTGCTCGGCCAGATTGTCCTTGATGCGCTCGACGCCGTTCTCGATCGCGAACGGGTTGGTTCGTGACGAGCCGAGGATCGTGCCGCCGCGGGGCAGGATGCCTCGAACGGCCTCGATGTCGAGCGTCCGGGTGTCGTTCTCCAAGGGGCCGCGCCAGCCATCACGGAATCCGACGAACTCGTGCCCGTACGTCGAAACCCCCTTGCGGACGGCTCCTCTGATGACGGCATTGAGTCCGGGGCAGTCGCCACCCCCGGTGAGCATGCCAACACGCATCCGACCTCCCATGTCGTAGTCATGACGACCCTAGGCCATGTCACCGGCCGCCACAGGTTCGAACTGCGTCCACCCGGACCAACCCCGTTGCTTCAGGAGCCGAACCAGGGCCGCTCCAGCCGGGACCGAGTTCAGGAAGTAGTTGTCGAGCAGCTCGACCAGTTCTTCCGAGATCATCAGATCACCTGCCTGATGATCGAAATCTGCTGCCGCGATCGTGGCCGCCAGACGATCGGCAAGCTCCGGAAGACGAGGATCGTCAGGCTCCCAACCGACGAGATCCTCGAATTCCCGATACAGGGCGACGACCTCGGGATCGTCGAGCTGCTGGAACTTGGACTGCATCCACAACGCCATCCGGTCCGGGGAGTGGGCAGCGAGCAGGATCCAGCCGTCCCGCTCCCCCTCGATCATCCGCTCCGACATACCCAACGACCGGAGTCGCTCCAGGTACGCCACGGCCTCGGGCGGCAACGCCAGACTGTCACCCGCGGCCAGCTTGGCGATCCGTTCGCGGTGCCGCTGCCGTTCGCGGATCTCGGCGCGCAGCCGGACGTCGATCTGCGCGACGGCCGAGGCGAACTCCGTGTCGTCGGCACGCAGAAGCTCCTCGACCTTCGCCAGCGGCACACCGGCGTCGGCCAACGTCCGGATCTTGATGAGCTCCACGACGGCCTTGGCGTCGTAGCGCCGGTATCCCGATGCATCCCGTGTGGGCTCCGGCAGCAGTCCCTTGGCGTGATAGTGGCGCACCGCGCGCACCGTGACACCGGCATGTGCGGCGATCTGACCGATCGTGAGCATGTTCAGGAGTCTGCCATCTACTGAGTCGGGACACGGGTGAAGAGCTTTCGTGACCACAGGTACCCGAGGACGCCGATCAGAACGCACCACCCCATCGCCAACCACACATCATGTCCGGTGTCGGCGCCGCTGGTCAGAGCACGCAGGCTGTCGATCATCGGCGTGAACGGTTGGTGCTCAGCGAAGTGCCGCAGCCCCCAAGGCATCGCATCGGTCGGCACGAAGCCGCTGCTCAGGAACGGCAACATGACCAGGAACATCGGGGTGTTGCTGGCGGTCTCGACGCTGTTGGCGGCCAGTCCCATCCCGACCGTGAGCCAGGTGAATGCCGACGTCATCATGACCAGCAACACCAAGGCCAGCAACCACTCGCCGAGGCTCCCGCCGGAGCGGTAGCCCAGCACGATCGCGACGATCAGGGTCACCGCCACGGCCAGCAGCGTCTTGAGCACCGCGCCCAGCACGTGGCCCGTGAGCACGGAGACCTTCGCAATGTCCATAGTGCGGAACCGGGCGATGATGCCGCCGGTCATATCCAATGCCACCTCGATCGCGGTCCCCAGGGCGACGCTCGCGACCGCGATGACCAAGATGCCCGGCGTGACGTAGTCGAGATAGTCCCCGCGGTCGCCGCCTCCGGGAACACCCGGCAGACCTGCGCCCATCGTGCCGCCGAACACGTAGACGAACAACAGCAAGAACACGATCGGTTGGGCGACGAGCATGATCGCGAGCGAGGGGTAGCGGATCCAATGCAGCAGATTGCGTCGCAGCATGGTGATCGAGTCCCGGACGACGTAGGTCTGCTGCGGGTTCGATGACGTGGTCATCACGCTGCCTCCTGATGATGTGAGTGACCGGTCAAGGCCAAGAAGACGTCATCCAGGTCGGGATCGCGGACGCTCAACGCCGCCACCGTGACATCGTCCAGCAAAGCGAGGAGATGACGAAGGGAGGCCACACCGTCATTGGCCATCCGGAGCGTGAGCGTTTCGCGGTTGGTACTGGCATCGGGCAGTTGCGCAGCCGCCGCCGCAAGGGCCGCCTCGTCGGTGAATCTGACCTCGACGTGTCCGCCAGGCACCTGACTCTTCAACTCAGCTGGTGTCCCCTCGGCGACGATCCTGCCGCCGTCCAGGACACCTACGCGGTCGGCCAGCTGATCGGCTTCATCGAGGTACTGCGTTGTCAGTAGGACTGTCACACCGCCGGCCACCTGCTCGCGGACGATCTGCCAGAGCTCGCGGCGACTGCGCGGGTCCAGACCCGTGGTCGGTTCGTCCAGGAAGATCAATCGCGGGGAACCGAGCAAAGTCATCGCCAGGTCGAGCCGGCGCTTCATCCCGCCGGAGTAGGTCTGCGCTCGGCGTCCGGCCGCGTCGATCAGGTCGAACCGCTCGAGCAGATCATCGATCGCAGTCTTGGCGGCGGCCCGTTCGAGATGGAACAGATCGGCCATCAACTGCAGGTTCTCCCGGCCGGTGTGGAATTCGTCGATCGCCGAGAACTGCCCCGTCACCCCGATCGATCGACGCACCTGATCAGATGCGGTGCGGACGTCATGTCCGGCCACCCGGATCTGCCCCGCATCGGCTGTCAGCAACGTCGAACAGATGTTGACCGTCGTGGTCTTGCCTGAGCCATTGGGTCCGAGCAGCGCGTAGACGCTGCCCTCTGGAACCTCCAGATCAACGCCCGTGAGGACGGCATGGTCGCCGAAGGCCTTGCTCAGGCCGGCGACGGATATCGCGGAATATGTCTCCATGCACAGCATCGTCACGGGTTGACCCTGCGTCAGGGTCAAGTCCTACCGCATGTGCCAGTCGGACTACTCCGGCTTGATCTCGTCCCAGACCTCTTCGGCCTCCGCGCGGGCCGCGGACTTGGCCGCTTCCTTCTCGCGCGCCTGATCACGCTTCTTGGCGTCCTGGGCGTACAGATCGACGTACTCCTGGCCCGACAGTCGCATGATCTCGTACATGATCTCGTCGGTGATCGCCCGCAAAATATAGCGATCGTCTTCCATGCCCTCATACCGGCTGAAGTCGAGCGGCTTGCCGAACCGGACGCCGGGACGCGCGAACTTGCCGAAGATCTTGCCGGGAGGTGCGACGACATCGGTCCCGATGACGGCCAGCGGGATGACCGGGACACCTGCCTCGAGCGCGAGCCGGGCCACGCCGGTGCGTCCGCGATACAGCAGTCCGTCATGCGAGCGGGTTCCCTCGGGGTAGATACCGCAGACCTCGCCGTCAGCGAGTAGACGCAGCTGGGTCTTGATCGCGCCGGCCGCCGCCGAGCCGCTCGTCCGGTCGATCGGAACCTGGCCCGCACCGGAGAAGAACGTCTTCTGGAGCCACCCCTTGATGCCGACGCCTTCGAAGTATTCGGCCTTGGCCACGAACGTGACCCGGCGCGGAATGACCAGCGGCATGAACAGCCAGTCGCTGTACGACAGGTGGTTGCTCGCGAGGATCGCGGCGCCTTCTTTCGGGACGTTCTCGGTGCCCTCGGCCCACGGGCGGAAGATCAGCTTCAACAAAGGACCCAGCGCGAGGAACTTCAAGAACCAATAGAACACGGACCGACACTACTCCGAACACAGCTGCTTTCGCACGAGGCCGCACATCGTGCCGCCCGATGATGGATGATGGCGACATGACTTCCTCTGTGATGCCGGGGGCTGAGCCCTTCACCGCCCAAGGCGGACGCATCGGCGTTCTGCTGAGCCACGGGTTCACCGGCTCGCCGGCCTCCATGACTCCCTGGGCCAAGCACCTCGCCGAACGCGGGCATTCCGTCGCGGTTCCCAGGCTGCCGGGCCACGGAACGACATGGCAGGAGATGAACCGCACTCGCTGGCAGGACTGGTACGGCGAAGTCGATGCGGCGCTGACCGAGCTGCGCGCACATTGCGATCACGTCGTCGTCGCCGGATTGTCGATGGGCGGCTGCCTCGCCCTGCGCCTCGCCCAACAGCGTCCCGACGATGTCGCGGCTCTCGTCCTGGTCAACCCTGCGGTCAACGTCAAACGATTCGACATCAAGCTGGTCCCCCTTCTGCAGTGGATCGTCCCGTCGATGCCCGGCATCGGCAATGACATCAAGCTGGCCGGTCAGGACGAGATCGGCTACGACAAGACCCCGCTCAAGGCCCTGGCATCGCAGCTGACGATGTGGAAGGACGTCCGCGCGAATCTCGGCCGGGTGACCCAGCCGGTTCTACTCCTGCGCTCCAATGACGACCATGTCGTCGACGAGACGTCGCTCGACATCATCAAAGCCGGCGTGTCGTCGAAGGTCGTCGAGATCGTGCCGCTCGTCAACAGCTTCCACGTCGCCACGCTCGACAACGACGCACCGCTGATCTTCGAGCGCACCGACGCGTTCATCGCCGAGCATGTGGGCGACGGTCGTGGCTGAGCAGGACGAGTTCGACAAGATCGTCGAGGGACTCGACCTGGATCTGTCGTTTCCAGACGAGCCTGCGGATCCCGTCGCCCCCGCTGTCGACGAACCCGAGCCAGCCGCCTGGGAGGACCAGCCCGACGAACCCGAAGAACAGTTCTACCGGCAGGTCGACGCGAGACCGTTGATCCCCCGCAAGCGCGGCATCGTCCTCGCCTGGGCCGGCGTGGTCGGCACGCCCCTGGTGCTGACGCTCGCGACGTTGGCCGGGCTCTTCCTCGAGCGCTCCGTCCTCGCCGCGGCGGCGCTCATCTTCGTGGCTTCGGCGATATACCTTTTCTTGCAGCTGCCCGAACACGGGCCCTCGCGGAGGGATTGGCCGGACGACGGCGCCGTGCTGTGATGCGGGCCATGTCGGCTGCTCCGATGAGCCCGGCGTCTGGTCCCAAGTGCGCCCGGACGATCCGCGCCTCGGCCCGATAGCCGCGACCGGTCAACGTCCGTGAGAACGCCGCACGAGCTGGATTGATCAGCAGTTCGTTGGCGTCGCTGACGCCGCCGCCGATCACGAACATTCCCGGGTCGAGCGCGGCAGCCAAATTGGCGATGCCGACACCCAGCCAGTCGCCGACCTCGGCCAGCCACTCGATCGGTTCCTCGCGGCCGGCCTGAGCGTGCTTGGTCACGAGGTGACCCTCGATGCGTTCGACGTCATCGCCTGCTTCGGCCAACAGCAGTTTGCCGAACTCCGTGCCTTCTGTCGCCGCTGCACGGGCGCGCCGGGTCAAAACCCGCCCGCTCGCATATTGTTCCCAGCAGCCCGAATTGCCGCATTCGCAAAGATTTCCGTTGGGCACGACCTGCATGTGGCCGAATTCGCCCGCGATTCCGAACTGGCCCCGATAGGGCTGACCGTCGATCACGATCGCGCCGCCGATTCCCGTGCCCAATGTGATCAGGACCAGATCGGCCTCGTTCTGCGCCGCGCCGAACCGCCACTCGGCCCAGCCTGCCGCATTCGCATCATTGTCAACCAGCACCGGCAGGCCTGTGCGACGCGCCACCGAATCGCGCAGCGGTTCGTGCCGCCATGCCAGGTGCGGTGCGAACAGGACGGTCGACTGGGTCGCATCGACGAAGCCCGCCGCTCCGACGCCGATGGCCCGAATGTGGTGCTCTCGACGAAACTCCTCGGTGATACTCGCGATCGCATCGATGACTTCGAGTGGCTCGGTCGTCGGGGTCTCCCGCTTCAGCCTGGCGAGGACGTGACCGTCCTCGTCGACGACACCGGCGGCGATCTTGGTACCACCGATGTCGATTCCGACGGCTAGCTTGTCTGCCACTACAAAGGCTCCACTCTTGCGAGGTCGGCGGCACCGATGATGCCGGCCGAGTTGCCGAGGGCCGCGAGTCGCACTGCCGCCGCCGGTCGATGGGATCGTGCGGGCAAGTGGGTTTCGAAAGCCGCGATAAGCGGTTCCAGCAGCAGATCGCCGGCGGCCGAGACTCCCCCGCCGATCGCGATGACACTCGGGTCGAGGATCGTGGCGAGCACAGCGGCTCCCTCCCCGATCCAGCGACCGAGATCGGCAAGGAGCTCGACGGCCAGCACATCGCCTTCTTGGGCCAGACGAGTCACCCCAGGGCCGGTGATACGTCCCGGGTCACCGGCGGCGAGCGCCGCGATGGCATCCGTTCCGGGATCGCCCTGGGCCAGACGCGCCCGGGCCTCACGCACAAGAGCGCTGCCGCTGCCGTACTGCTCATAGCAGCCGTGCTGGCCGCAGCCGCACAAGATCCCGTCCGGAACGATCCGGATATGGCCGATCTCCGCAGCCACGCCGAAGCCGCCTCGAAACAGCTGCCCCTTGTGCACGATGCCGCCGCCGACGCCGGTGCCGACCGTGATCAGCAGCAGATCGTCAGTGTCCTCGCCGGCGCCGAAGCGGAACTCACCCCAGGCAGCCGCATTCGCATCGTTCTCCACGACGATCGGCAGATCGATCAGCGCACCGACATGGCGACCCAGCGGTTCACCCACCCAATTGATATTCGGCGCGAACCGGACGGTCGAGCGATCCTCGCCCACGAATCCGGCTGCGCCGATGCCGACACCGACCGGCTGCTCATCGCGCGTCAGCCGCTTCACGAGATCTGCCACGATCGCCGGAATCCTGCTCGAGTCGGCAGGCGTGGGTTCGGCGTCGTGCACCATGATCTGGCCCGTCTCGGACACGAGACCGGCAGCGATCTTGGTTCCCCCGATATCGACGCCGATTGCGAAATTCACTGCTCCTCCTGGGGAGCCAGGGCCACGTCCACCAAGTCGCGAACCGACTTGGCGAATGCGACGGCAGATTGGGTCACGGCGGCCAGAGCTTCGGGATTGTGCTGAACGAAGCCGACGACCTGGCAGACCGGGCACCAGCTCGTGGGGCAGACGTGCTCGGAGGCGTGCTCGCCCGAGTCGCCGCCAGAGGTGACGGCACGGAACAACCGGAATGCCTCCTCGGCGATCGTGCCCACCTCTTCGGAGTTGTCGTGCTGGTCAGAGCCGTGGTCGGCCCCGTCCGCTCCGAGGCCGGTCACAGGGTCTCGACCCGCTTCTTCAACCCCTTGAGGGCGGTGTCGATGATGACCTTCTCGGCCTTGCGCTTCAACATCCCGAGCAAGGGGATGGAGACATCGACCGACAACTGATAGGTCACTCGCGTGCGCGCGGCATCGAGCGCATCGAGGACATAGGCGCCGTCCATCGAGGTCAACATCGCTCCGGGCTTCGACAGGTTCCACGACACCGACTTGTCGGCGTCCCAGACGTACACAAGCTCGTACTCGTCGCGGATCGGCGCGGCGTCGAGCACGAAGTGAACCTGTTCGGCGCGCCCATTGCCCATCGTCGCCACGACATCGGCGACTTTGACGCCGGTCGCCCACACCGGATAGGAACCGAAGTCGGCAATGACGTCCATGATCTGCTCGGCTGGAGCGTCGATGACGATCTCGCTGGTGGTTCGCGCCATCACCCCTCCTCGTCCGGCCGACCGTGTCGCACCCATGCTAGTGGTTCTTCGACCCCGAACCCGCGCCGGGACTCCGGGCTGACACACCGATGGCCACATGGCCCAGAGGCGGCACCAGATAGTAGCCTCAGCATGTGACGCAGCCTCTTATGACAGATCTGGGCAACCTCAGCCTCGACATCCTCGACCGTCTCGATGCTCACGCAGACGATGTCGCGCTCGCCCGGATGGACGGCGACTCCTGGACGGATGTGACGCTCGGCGAGTTCCACAGCGATGTCGTCTCCGTGGCCAAAGGATTGATCGCTGCCGGCATCGCTCCGGGCGACCGGGTCGCCCTGCTGTCGAAGACCCGCTACGAGTGGACCGTCACCGACTACGCCATCTGGTGGATCGGTGCGGCGACCGTCCCGATCTACGAAACGTCGTCGGCATCGCAGATCGCCTGGATCCTGTCCGACTCCGGATCGGTTGTGGCCATCGTCGAGAACGAGGGGCACGCGGCCCGCGTCGCTGAGATCCGCGCGGACTCCCCCACACTGCGTGAGGTGTGGACGATCGAAGCCGGCGGGCTCGACCAGATCCGCGCGCTCGGTACCGATGTCACCGATGAAGCCCTCGAGGCACGACGCGCCGCCCTGACCAGCCAAACCCTCGCGACGCTGATCTACACCTCGGGCACGACCGGCCGCCCCAAAGGCTGCATGCTGACCCACGGCAACTTCCGATACGAACTCCAGGCCGCCCTCGACGAACTGCCGGAGTTGTTCGCCTCGGAGAACTCGTCGACCCTGCTGTTCCTACCCCTGGCACACGTTTTCGCCCGCATCATCCAGGTCGGCGCGATCCGCGCCGGGGCCAAGCTAGGCCACACCGCCGACGTCAAGGATCTGGTCGCCCATCTGGGCACGTTCCAGCCGACCTTCGTCCTGGGTGTGCCGCGAGTCTTCGAGAAGGTCTTCAACACCGCCAGCGGCAAGGCGTACGCCGACGGCAAGGGCAAGATCTTCGATCGCGCCGCACAGACTGCGATGGCCTACAGCCGCGCACTCGACACCGGCAAGCCGGGCCTGGGACTACGTGCCCGTCACGCATTGTTCGACAAGCTGGTCTACGGCAAACTGCGCGACGCGCTGGGCGGGCACACCGAGTACGCGATCTCCGGCGGAGCCCCCCTGGGCGAACGCCTGGCGCACTTCTACCGCGGAATCGGCGTCACGATCATCGAAGGCTACGGGTTGACCGAGACGACGGCAGCGCTGTGCGCCAACCGTCCGACCGACATGCGCATCGGCACGGTGGGCAAGCCCTTCGAGGGCACCGAGGTGCGCGTCGCCGACGACGGCGAGCTCAGCTTCCGCGGCCCGCAGGTCTTCACCGGATACTGGCACAACGAAACCGCGACCGCCGAAGCGATCGATCCCGATGGCTGGTTCGCGACGGGCGATCTGGGTGAGATCGACGAGGACGGCTACATCCGCATCACGGGCCGTAAGAAGGAGATCATCGTGACCGCCGGCGGCAAGAACGTCGCCCCGGCCGTCCTGGAAGACCGAGTACGGGCCAGCGCATTCGTCAGCCAGTGCCTCGTGGTCGGTGACGGCAAACCGTTCATCGCCGCGCTCATCACGATCGACACCGAGACCTGGACCGGCAGCCTCGACGATCCGGCTCTCCTCGCCGAGGTGCAGAAGGCGGTCGACGATGCCAACACCCAGGTCTCGAAGGCCGAATCGATCCGCAAGTTCCAGATCCTCGCCGATGACTGGACCGAGGAGAACGGCTACTTGACTCCGTCGTTCAAGGTCAAGCGCAATGCGGTCCTCCGCGATCTTCACGATACTGTCGAGGCGCTCTTCGTCAGGTAGTCGCGCCACTGCGCGGTGAGTTGCGCCTCGGTGATCCCGAACGCGTCACGCAGCGCCGCAGGGACATCGGTGCCTGCCAGCACCTCCTCGTAGAACGAGACGACGTTCGCATTGCCGTGCTGGTCGGCGAGCAGCCGAAACACCAGCCAGGCAGACTCGTAGACCGCGCCGAGCCCGTGACCGGCGGCATCGAACGCCGCGGCGTCGGGCAGTTTCGCAGGGAGTCTGCCGGCCGCGACCTCCGCCAGGATCTGACCCGCGCTGACCGCCAACGGTGCAGTGTCGTCGCGCAGTGCGACGTAGTCGGCAAATCCTTCGACAACCCAGGTCTCGGCGCTGGCCCCGACTGCTCCGGTGAGTTGGTGGACGGCTTCGTGGCTCATCACGACCTGCGAGGCCCGCTGGTCCATGGCCTCGAACACGCCGGGGTTGAGCACGATCACGGCATCGCGTGACGAGGAGCTGGCGACGTCGAGCCGTGTCGTCACGGCCGCGATCTGTCTGACCGTTTCGACCTGCTGTCCGACCGCCTGGGCCATCTGCTGCTGCGTGTGCGGTGAGACCACGACGACCTCTCCTTCGAGATTGGGCAAGGTGCGTGCCACGGTCGTCCGAGCCTGCGCGGTCATGGCACTGATCGGCCGGTCGGTCTGCCCCCCGTCGACCGAGATGACAACGCCGTCCGGCACCCGGTCGACTGTCACGGCTCCCATGAGCCACAGTGGCAGGATTCCGGTACGCGGCGCGGCGTCGACGATCGCCAGGGTGCCGTCGTCCTGGGGCACGACCTGCAGAGCGATCGAAGCGCGGTGCTGCGTTTCCAGACGCAGGCCGCTGGCCCGCCCCGGACGCCACGACACCTCGGCCACAGCGGTGGCGGAGCCGTCCCGCCGATCGGCGACATCACCGCCACTGATGTATCGCAGGTCGACATCGGTTGCACCGAGAGCCTGCAGAGAGGTCCAGGTCGTACGTCCGAATACCTCAGCCTTCTGCGATTCGCCGAAAGCCTCGACGAATGACGATTCGCTGGTCGCCGTGGAGATGGCTCGCAGTTGGGTCGTCAGCTGGGAAGATGAGTCCGCCGGGATCGCGATGATCCCGGCGGACTCGCCTGACGTGTTCCATGGTCGTTGCCAGAGCAGGATCGCACCGGCGATGAGCACCAGGACCGACAGCGCCGCCGCATTGGGCGACAGCCGTCGGCGGCGCTCGGCCAAGGTGCGGTCAGCCGACCCGGGCGGCGACCGAGAAGCCGCTCAATGTCGTGATCTCGACGCTCTTGCCCGGGCGAGGCGCATGGACGACCTTGCCCTTGCCCAGATAGATGCCGATATGGGACATGCTGGCGTAAGCGACCAGGTCACCGGGCTGCAGTGAATCGAAGGGCACGCGCTTGCCGGCCGACATCTGCGGCCCGACGACGCGGGGCAGGTTGACCCCGGCGGCGGCATAGGCCTTCATAACGAGTCCGGAGCAGTCCCAGCTGTTGGGGCCGGCGCCGCCGTAGACATAGGGCTCGCCGAGTTGCGCGAGCGCGAAGTCGATAGCCGCCTTGGCCCGTCCCGATGCCGTCGGATCGAAGTCGAGATCGACATCGCTGTTGTTGAACTTGGCCTGCTCGGCCGCATTCAGGCGCGCGAGCTGCGCCTTGGCAGCCTCGTACTTCTTGCGGATCTGGGCCCGCTTGGCGTCGGCGTCCTTCTTGGCTTCGTCGAGGGCGGTCTTGCGGTCCTCGAGCTGGGCACGACGGTTCTTCAGTTCTTTGCTGGTCTCGCCGAACTCCGCGAGGGCATCGGCGCGGGTGCTGTTGAGCGCCTGCACCGCACCGAGACCTTCGATGAACTCATCGGGGTTCTTGCTGCCGAGTAAGCTCGCGGTCGCACCAAGCGGCGCGTCGAGCTGCTGCTGGACGATCGCATCGCCGAGTTCTTGCTTCTGCCGGTTGTAGGCCGTCAGGTGACGCTTGATGTCGACCGTCAGATCATCGATCTCGGACTGCGTCGCCTTGGCTTCGGCACCGAGCTGGTTGACCTGCTCGTTCATCGCCTCGGCGTCATGGAACGCGGCCTCGACGTCTTTTGTCGTCACGGCGGGCTCGGCCTGGGCGGACGGAAACGCGAACAGCGCTGCCGTGATGGACAAGGTGGCTACCGCAATCGCACCGCGGCGGCGCGATGAAGCACCTGGCATCTGCACGTATTACTCCTACATCCTCGACGTCTACCGGGTGAGCTGACGGGTTCGGGCCTCGGATTGCCCTACGGCCAACGCGGACGCTGACCGATTCACCCCAGATACATGGTTCCCCGGTTCACCTCAGACATCTTCCCCATGGCTGCGGCGACTCGACGATGCGTCCGACACCGGCCTGGAGGGTCGGTGTTCACCGGACGCACAAGTCACCACTGTAGGTGGCCGCAGGGGTCAGATCAACTCTCAAACACCACTTCACCCCGCCTGTGTCTCGGGACCGGCGACTGGCGTCACGAGCCGAAGCGGCGGCGTGAGACCCGCGGCCGAGAGCACATCGAGGGCGGCCATCTCGTCGGCATCGATCTCGATCCCGGCCGGCGGCGCACCGAGGAGAAAGGTGACGACGCAATCGCCGCACGCGCTGGCACAGCGGACGAGGCAGCTGTCGCAATCGACGACCACCGAGTCAGCGGAATGGGACTGATGCATTTGGCACCTCCTGTGAAGACGTTGTCCCGTTGATCGGGTACGAACATCACGCTAGGAGCCGCCTCCGACAGAAACGCCGCAGACCGCAGGGAACGCGTCTCGGGTCGGAGCGGGAGCGCAAGCTTGTCGGTGCCGCCGCCTAGCCTGAGCGACGTGGAACTAGTCCAGGGAACATTCGACGAGCTCGGCCGCCAACTGGCCGATGTGACGTTCTGCGTCGTCGACCTCGAGACGACAGGTGGATCGGCCGCCAAGGGCTCCAAGATCACCGAATTCGGTGCCGTCAAGGTGCGCGGCGGCGCGGTGCTCGGCGAGTTCCAGACGCTCGTCAATCCCGACGAGATCATCCCGGCCTACATCACGGTGCTGACCGGCATCACCGATCAGATGGTGATCCATGCGCCGCGCATCGCCGAGGTGTTGCCGAGCTTCCTGGAGTTCGCCCGCGGCACGGTCCTAGTCGCCCACAACGCCCCCTTCGACATCGGCTTCCTCAAACATGCCGGCCGCGAGTTGGGTATTCCGTGGCCGGGCTTCGAGACGCTCGACACGGCTGTCCTCGCCCGCCGGGTCCTGAGCCGCGAAGAGGTGCCCAACTGCAAGCTCTCGACGCTCGCGGTCAAGTTCTCGGCGACCACGACCCCCAATCACCGGGCGCTGTCCGATGCCCGCGCCACGGTCGACGTCCTGCACGGCCTGTTCGAACGCCTCGGGCCTTTGGGCGTCACGACCCTCGAGGAGGTGTCCAGTTACACGTCCAAGGTCAAGCCCGAGCAGCGCAAGAAGCGGCACCTGGCCGAACACCTGCCCGAACAGCCTGGCGTCTACCTGTTCCGCGATGCCAATGACGACATCCTCTACGTCGGCACATCACGCAATCTGCGCACCCGTACGCGTTCGTACTTCACCAAGGCCGAAACCCGCACCCGCATGGGTGAGATGGTCATGCTGGCCCAGCGTATCGAGGGCATCGTGTGTGCCACTGCGCTCGAGGCCCAGATCCGCGAGTTGCGGCTGATCGGCAAGCATCGTCCACCCTATAACCGCCGCTCGCGTTTCCCCGAGCGGCTCAACTGGCTCAAGCTGACCCGGGAGCCGTGGCCGCGGCTGTCGATCGTCCGCGCGGTGCTCGACGATGACGCCGATTACATCGGACCGTTTCGGGGCCGTTCAGATGCCGAAGGTGCGCTCACAGCACTGCACGACTCCTTCCGCATCAGGCAGTGCACACCGCGGCTGGCGCAGAAATCCCGTAAGTCAGCGTGCGCCTTGGCAGAGATGGGCCATTGCCTGTCGCCGTGCGACGGATCGGCCGACCCCGACGAATACGCCGCCGAGGTCTCCCTGGTCCGCCGGGCCATGACGGGTGATCCTCACGACCTCGTCACGACAGTGCGGGCCCATATGCTCGATCTGGCCCGTACCGAACGGTTCGAGGACGCCGCCGTGTGGCGCGATCGTCTGACGGCCTTCCTGCGCGGGGTCGTACGTACCCAGCAGCTGCGTGAGCTGACCAGCCTTCCCGAACTCGTGGCGGCTGCCCCGCACCCAGGAGGCTGGGAGATCCACGTCATCCGGCACGGACGCCTGGCCGCGGCGGGGATCATGCCCCGCGGAACGCACCCGGCATCCTGGGTCGACACGTTGACCGCGACGGCCGAGACCGTGCTGGGCGGATTCGGACCGGCACCCTCGGCAACCGTCGAAGAGACTGAAACCGTCCGTCGATGGCTCGACTCCCCCGACGTCCGCATGGTGCGTGGCGCCTGGCAGACGCCGCTCGAAAGCGCCGCGAGGCATCTGCTGCCGTTCGAGGAGGCCAACTCCTCGTGGCAACAGCTCCAGCAACCTGGTTGACGCCGATCCCGCCGCTAAGGTGGTGACATGATCACCGCCATCGTCTTCATCCAGGCCGAGGTCGCGCAGCTGTCCGATATCGCTGAGCAGATCGCCGATATCGACGGTGTCAGCGAGGTCTACTCCGTGACCGGCGAGCTCGACCTGATCGCCATGGTGCGAGTACGCGAGATCGACGACGTCGCCAAGGTCGTCGCCGACCAGCTCAACAAGGTAAAAGGCGTCGTCACGACGCAAACCCAAATCGCGTATAGGGCCTACAGCCACCACGATCTAGAAGACGCCTTCAGCATCGGCCTCTAACGCTCGCGAGTCACCTAGTTACCAATCGCGAGTCACTGACTTACCGCTCCCGGAACCGCAGTGACTCGGGACCGGTAACTCAGTGACTCATCAGTGGTAATTCAGTGACTCGCGAGGGCTTGGGTGGCCGACGACCATTTCTTGAGGGTTGCGGCTGCGGCGCCGGAGTCGATTGAATCCTTGGCACGTTCAATTCCGGCGGCCAGGCGTTGGTTCAGGGTGCCCGGTTCGGCGGAGTGGGCCGCGATCGCGGCGCCGGCATTCATCAAGACCGCATCGCGGACGGCCGAGATCTCACCGTCCATGACACGGCGGAAGACCCCCGCATTGAACGTCGGATCGCCGCCGGCCAGCGCTTCGGCGGTCGACAACGTGAATCCGAGCTCTTGTGGATCGAGCACTCCTTCGGTGACCGTGCCGCCCCGGACCTCCCAGACCCTCGTCGTCGTGGTCGTGGTGATCTCGTCGAGACCGTCGTCGCCCCGGAACACGAAGGCATCCGCTCCGCGAGCAGCGAACACGGCAGCCATCAGCGGCGCCATCCGGATATCGGCACAGCCGATCGCCGAAGCTGCCGGCGAAGCAGGATTGGTCAGCGGACCAAGGAAGTTGAACGTCGTCGGGATACCCAGTTCACGACGAGCCGGGCCGGTGTGCCGGAACGACGGGTGGAAAACCGGCGCGAAACAGAACGTGATGCCCGCCTGGTCGAAGACGTCGACGATCCGGTCGGCCGGAACGTCGAGCCGGACCCCGAGCACCTCGAAGACATCGGCAGTCCCGCTGGAGCTCGACGCGGCCCGGTTGCCGTGTTTGACGACTCCGATGCCTGCCCCAGCGGCCACAACGGCCGACATGCTGGAGATGTTGACGGTCTTGGCCATGTCTCCGCCGGTGCCGACGATGTCGACGACCCGTCCGGGGACCTCAAGCCGGGTCGCATGCCGCAGCATCGAGTCGACCAGCCCCTGGAGCTCTGCCAGCGTCTCCCCCTTGCTACGCAGCGCCACCGCGAAGCCGGCGATCTGCGCCGCAGAGGCATTGCCGGCCAGGATCTCGTCCATGGCCCATGACGTCGAGGACGCGTCGAGGTCGATACGGGCCACGAGACCGGTCAGGACCTCGGGCCAGGTATGCGTCACCTGGTCGCCGTTCAACTGGGCTGGAGAACACCGCGCGCGAGATCGATGACGACCTCGGCGAGGCGGATGGGCTCGATCGGGTGCGTCAGCGCAGCCTCGGCACGCGACCACGTGGCAAGCCACGCATCCTGCGGACGTCCGGTCAGGACCAGGACGGGAGGCGCTTGGAAGATCTCGTCCTTGATCTGACGGGCAATACCCATACCGCCAACGGGCACAGCCTCACCGTCGAGAATCGCGATATCGACACCGCCGGCGTCGAGGTGCTGGAAGACAACCGGCTCGGTCGCGCATTCGATGTAGTCGAAGGGCGGGAGGTCGGGGTGCGGTCGGGCCCCAAGCGCCGACAACACAGCAGCTCGGACGTCTTTGTCGTCGCTGTAGACCAGGACACGCAGGGGCTTGTGCTCGCTCACAAGTCGATCGTACATAATGAACCCGTGGCGACTACATCAGTGATTCCTGCTTCCCGACTTCACGGCCAGGAAGGCCGTCCCTCGATGGTGACGGTCGGGACCATCGTTTGGCTCGCAAGTGAGCTCATGTTCTTCGCGGCACTGTTCGCCGCATACTTCACGATCCGCAATATCTCTCCGGAGCTGTGGACGCAGGAAACCGAGAAGCTCAACATCCCCTTCGCCACGGCCAACACCACGATCCTGGTGCTGTCGTCGGTCACGTGCCAGTTCGGCGTCTTCGCGGCTGAGCGCGGTAAGGCCGGCCGCACCGGCAAGGTCTGGCAGTTCAGCCAGTGGGGCATGCGCGAGTGGTTCATCCTGACCTACGTCATGGGCGCGATCTTCATCGGCGGCCAGGCGCTCGAGTACGCCGAGCTCGTCCATGAGAACGTGACGATCGCCGGCTCCCCCTACGGCAGCCTGTTCTACCTCGCGACCGGATTCCACGGCCTCCACGTGATCGGCGGACTCCTCGCCTTCCTGCTCGTCATCGGCCGTACTTTCGCCGCGCGCAAGTTCACCCATGAGCAGGCGATCTCCGCGATCGTCGTGTCCTATTACTGGCACTTCGTCGACATCGTGTGGGTCGGGCTCTTCGCCACGATCTACATCATCCGCTAAGGCTTGCCTCAGTTCAGCTCTCCGGTGTGCCGAAAGGTACGCTCGCACTACTTTCAGGAATGGAGTTCTCGGTGCGGAAATTGTCCACCAGACGCCGGCATCCACTAGCTGGCTTCGTCGTCCTCTTTCTGGGGCTCGTCGTTGCCGGAGGCTTGTATGCGGCATTCGCGCCGAAGCCGGCCACAGCCGCCGAAGTCAATGCCAATGACGTTGAGGCGGGTCGTGAGCTGTTCCTCGTCGGCTGCGCCAGTTGCCATGGCGTCAACGCCAGCGGAATCGAAACTCAAAAGGGCGGCAACTACGGCCCCAGCCTGATCGGCGTCGGCGCTGCCGCGGTCGACTTCCAGGTCGGCACCGGCCGTATGCCGATGGCGCAGACCGCGCCGCAGGCCCCCAGCAAGGAACCGGAGTACGACGAGGAGGAGACCCGCCAGCTCGCTGCGTTCGTCGCTTCGCTCGCGCCTGGTCCGGCCATCCCGGGCGAGGAATACACCGATATCAGCAAAGCGTCCGTCGAAGACATCCGCGAAGGCGGCGAGCTGTTCCGCAGCAACTGCACGGCCTGCCACAACTCGGTCGGAGCCGGCGGAGCCATGCCCGGCGGCAAGTACGCCCCCTCGCTGAAGGGCGTCAGCGCCCAGCACATCGCCGGAGCCATGATCACCGGCCCACAGCAGATGCCGGTCTTCTCCGATGACGTCATCACTCCCGAAGACAAGCGCAACATCATCGCGTACATCAAGACCGTCCAGAACCAGCCCAACTACGGTGGACTCGGCGGCGGAGGGCTCGGCCCCGTGGTCGACGGCATGTTCATCTGGATCATCGGCATCGGTGGACTGGTCATCGCCTCCATCTGGATCGGCGCACACGGAGCAAGGGTGAAGAAGCGATGAGCGACGAGCTGCAGCCTCAGGTCGACGCGGAACCCATCAAGGATCCGGGTCTTCCCGAGCACCAGTACCGCCCGCAGGACGTCGACGAGTCAGCGGCCCGCCGCACCGAACTGCAGATCTCAGGCATGTTCACCGTCGCCGCGATCTTGGCCCTCGGCTTCTGCTTCGCGTATTTCATGATCGACAAGGACGAGACGTTCCTCGGCTGGTCGGCTCAGAACTTCGCCTTCGGCGCAACCCTCGGTGGCTCCATGATGCTGATCGGCATCGGCATCATCCAGTGGGCCAAGAAGTTCATGGGCGATCACGAGATGGTCGAGATGCGCCACCCCACGGTCTCCTCTGACGAGGACCGTGCCGCAGTACTCAAGGACATCAGCGACGGCGTGGCCGAGACCGGACTCGGTCGTCGTCCTCTGATCCGCAACACGCTGCTCGGCGCGATGGGTGCCCTCGGTCTGCCTGCCATCGTCTTGCTGCGTGACCTCGGTCCCATGCCTCACAGCCAGCGCGAGACGGTCTGGAAGAAGGGCATGCGCCTGGTCAACGACGTGACCGGCACACCGATCAAACCGTCGGACCTCCAGGTCGGCCAGCTGGTCAACGGCCAGCCCGCGATCGTCTACGAAGTCGACGCCGACGGCGAGCGCGTGCTGCACGGCACGCCGTTGCTGCAGGCCAAGTCGAAGGCGTCCATCATCGTGGTGCGCATGCGTCCCGAGGACATCACGCCGTCGAAGGGCCGCGAGAACTGGGGAATCGACGGAATCCTCTGCTATTCCAAGATCTGCACGCACGTCGGCTGCCCCATCAGCCTCTGGGAACAGCAGACCCACCACCTCCTCTGCCCCTGCCACCAGTCGACGTTCGACCTGGGCGACAACGGCAAGGTCGTCTTCGGACCCGCCTTCCGTCCGCTCCCCCAGCTGCCGCTGGGGCTGGACGACGAGGGGTACCTGATCGCTATGAGCGACTTCCCCGAAATCGTCGCGCCGAGCTATCCAGAACTCGCACGTGACCAGAAAAAGTTGGATGATAAGTCATGAGCACGACTGAGCAGAGTGCGCCGCAGCAGTCGGAGAGCACGCCCATCCAAGACACCCCGTTCGGCAAGAAGGCAGCCGGACCGGTCGGATGGCTCGATGAGCGTCTCGGCCTGGCCGGTGTCGCCAAGAAGAACCTGCGCAAGGTCTTCCCCGAGCACTGGTCGTTCATGCTCGGCGAGATCGCGTTGTGGAGCTTCGTCGTCCTGCTGCTGACCGGCGTCTTCTTGACGTTCTGGTACCAGCCCAGCATGGTCGAGGTGCCCTACCACGGCTCCTACACGCCGTTCAGCGGTCTGGAGATGTCCGCGGCCTACAAGTCGACGCTCGACATCTCGTTTGACATCCGCGGCGGTCTGCTCATGCGGCAGATGCACCACTGGGCCGCAGCCCTGTTCGTCGCCGCCATGATCGTGCACATGCTACGCGTCATGTTCACCGGCGCGTACCGCAAGCCGCGCGAGATCAACTGGATCATCGGCCTCTCGCTCCTGCTGCTCGGAATCATCGAAGGCTTCGCGGGCTACTCGCTGCCCGATGATCTGTTGTCCGGAACCGGCCTGCGCTTCGTCGACGGCCTGATCCGCTCGATCCCGATCGTCGGCTCGTTCCTGGAGTTCTTCATCTTCGGTGGAGAGTTCCCCGGCGACGTCATCATCCCCCGCCTCTACATGGTCCACATCCTGCTCATCCCGGCGATTCTGCTCGGTTTGATCGGCGCTCACATGCTGTTGCTCATCTACCACAAGCACACGCAGTGGCCGGGCGCCGGACGCACGCAGGAGAACGTCGTCGGCTACCCCATGTTGCCCGTCTACGCGGCCAAGGCCGGTGGCTTCTTCTTCATCGTGTTCGGCTTCCTGGCTCTCATGGGTGCGTTCATCCAGATCAACCCCGTGTGGGCGATCGGACCGTACAACCCGTCCGAGGTCGTCGCCGGCTCGCAGCCTGACTGGTACATGGGCTTCGTCGAAGGCGCCGTCCGCATCATGCCGGGCTGGGAGAGCACGATCTTCGGATTGACGTTCAGCTGGAACGTGTTCATCCCGGGTGTCATCTTGCCGACGCTGTTCATCATCGTCGGATTCGCCTGGCCGTTCCTGGAGCAGTGGATCACGGGTGACCGTCGTTCGCACCATCTGCTTGAGCGTCCTCGCAACGCCCCGTTCCGCACCGCGTTCATCGTGGCCTGCATGACGCTGTACGGCGTGTTCTGGATCGCCGGCGGTAACGACATCATCGCGACCCAGTTCCACCTGAGCCTCAATGCGATCACCTGGTTCTGCCGCGTCGGGATCTTCGTCGGACCCGTCTTGGCCTTCATCATCACCAAGCGGATCTGCATCGGACTGCAGCGCGCAGATGCCAACCGCATCCTGCACGGCTACGAGACCGGCATCATCGAGCGGTCACCTGACGGTGGCTTCTCGGAGCGCCACGCTCCCCTGCCAGTCGCTGCGCAGTACAAGCTCACGAGCCACGATCGGCTGCCTGTCCTCGAGGCGCCAGCTGAGACCGACGCGAATGGCGTCGCCGCGCCTCATGGTCGCAAGGCCAAGTTGCGGGCCAAGCTCCGTGGGTACTACTACGACGGCGCTCTCGACAAGCCGACCGTCGAAGACGTGCAGCATGCCGAGGAACACCTGGCTGGCCACGACGGCCACCCGAACGAAATCGGCGAGGACTTCCAGGGCGTCTCCGAGACAGGTATCCCGAAGGTCCACTGATCCATCGTCGAAGCCCCCGTCAGCTGTTGCTGGCGGGGGCTTCGTGCATATGCCGGGCGAGGAACTCGTGTGGGACTACTCCCCCACCGACTGGACGCCTCCCTCGCACGTCAGCGGCACATCGGTGGACTGGTCCTTCACGCCATTTCGTCTCGAGGCCTCAGTGGCCGATGTCGAGATCTCGGCCCCCAGGACCCAGCAGCGTGTCAGGACTGGGTGCTCAGCGCCGATCCGGCGGTCCACTCAGACCACGGGACGTTCCAGTCCGTCCAGCCATTGCGGTCCTCGAGCGGACGGGGACTGTTGACGTACCGGATGATGTCGCCGCGCCGCGAGCGGTCGTAAAGCCATTTCGCATCGGAGGTGCTCATGCCGGTACACCCGTGACTCACGTTCGCCACGCCTTGCGAACGCACCGACCACGGCGCCGCGTGCACGAACTCGCCCGAGTTGGTCAGGCGCATGGCCCAACGGACATCCGAGATGTTGTAGTAGCCCGGATCCTCAGAATCCACGCCTGTCGTCGCAGCATCCATATCGACCGAGGAGAACTTCTCCATGATGACCTTGATGCCTTCGCGCGAACGGTGCGTATTGTCGCCGGTTGTGACCGGCATCGTGCGTACCGGCCGGTCGTCGACGGTGTACCGCAGTTTGTGCCTGGCGACGTTGACGACCGAGACCACCTTCTTGCCGACCCGGAAGTCGATGTCCTGGTCCTGTTGCCCGTAGATGCCGCCACCGGCTGACAGCCCGTTGAGTCGAAGCCGGACATTGACCTTGGCGTGCGCCGGCCAATAGGTCTCGGGCCGAAAATGCGCTTCGCGGTCGTTGAGCCAGGTCCACGAACCCACGACGTTCTTGTCGGTCGTGACGGCCATGTGCTTCTCGTACAGCGCCCGATTCTTGACCGGGAGATCGAATGTGACGATGACCGGCATTCCGACACCCACCGTCTCACCCTCCAACGGTGCGACCGACGGATACGTCTGCTGTTCGAGCGTGAGCTGCTGGGTCGTGAACGTCCGCTTCACCGTTGCGGACTTGCCGTCCTCCCCCGCACCGCGAGCCGTCAGCCGGTACGAAGTGCCAGGCTCCAGCCGATCTCGTGCGGTCCAACCGTTGGCGTTGATACGGCCGGGAATCTGGGTCTTGCCATCAGCGGTCTGGAGCGTGGCTTCGGTGACCGAACCGTCCTCGACCAGCACCTTGACCCGCGTGCTGACCTTGACGTCCTTCTCGCCCGGCTGGACGTTCGGCGTCAGGGCGATGGGCACAGCTGACGCAGCCGGCTCATCGGGCTCTGACGAGGCGATAACAGAACAGCCGGCAACGGCGACCAGCACACAGCAGGCCGCCCAGGACGAAAAACGAAGATCCCCCACCGCCACAGTCTACGTGGCGATGGGGGATCGTCGAAAATGGCTCAGTGAGCGTGGATGCCCCGGTAGTACTCGAACACCCAACCGCACACCATGACTCCCAGTATTCCGGCGCCGATGATGAACAGCCACCAGCCGATGACAACACCCAGCACGACGACTGCCAGCGCCAGGGCGCAGAACAGCGGCCACCAGCTGTAGGGCGGGAAGAAGCCCTGCTCGCCAGCGCCTTCGGCAATCTCGCCGTCGCTGCGGTCTTCAGGACGGTCCGGGATCTGCTTGGCGACCACGGCCAGGTAGAAGCCGAGCAGGGCACACAACAGCGTCGTCATGACGAGCGCCGTCGTGCCAGTCGGATCCTTAGTGAGGACCCAATAGACCGGGGCGATCAGTGCGAAGAAGATTCCGCACGCCAGAATTGTCCAAGTTTCGGCCTTCATGGATCAGTGCTCGCCCTTCGCATCGCCGATGGCTTCGTTCTTGCCGCTCACATCAGGTGCGTCGGCAAATGTGGAGTCTTCGCCCGGATTGTGAGCCAACTCGAGAGCTGCGATCTCCGGGTGGTGCAGGTCGAAAGCCGGGCTTTCGGACCTGATGCGCGGCAGCGACACGAAGTTGTGGCGCGGCGGCGGCGAGGAGGTGGCCCATTCGAGCGAGCGTCCCCAGCCCCACGGATCGTCGAGGCCGACTTGCGGCGACTTGCGCGACTTCCACACGTTGTAGAAGAACGGCAGCGTCGAGGCACCGAGCAGGAATGCACCGATCGAGGAGATCTCGTTGAGCGTCGTGAATCCATCGCCGGGTCCGTAGTCGGCGTAGCGGCGCGGGAAGCCCTCGACACCCAGCCAGTGCTGCACCAGGAAGGTCAGATGGAAGCCGATGAACAGGAGCCAGAAGTGGATCTTGCCGAGCTTCTCGTCCAGCATGCGACCGGTCAGCTTCGGCCACCAGAAGTAGAAGCCGGCGAACATCGCGAACACGACGGTGCCAAAGACCACGTAGTGGAAGTGCGCAACCACGAAGTAACTGTCCGACAGCTGGAAGTCAAGTGTCGGCGATGCCAGGATGACGCCGGTCAGACCGCCGAAGAGGAACGTCGTCAAGAAGCCCAGCGAGAAGATCAGCGGCGTGTCGAAGGACAGAGATCCGCCCCATAATGTGCCGATCCAGTTGAAGAACTTCACGCCTGTCGGTACCGCGATCAAGAACGTCATGAACGAGAAGAACGCCAGATCGACCGAACCCGTGACGAACATGTGGTGGGCCCACACGGCGATCGACAGCGCCGCGATCATCAACGTCGCGCCGACCAGGCCGACGTAGCCGAAGATCGGCTTACGGGCGAACACCGGCAGGATCTCGGTCACGATGCCGAAGAACGGCAACGCGATGATGTAGACCTCGGGGTGACCGAAGAACCAGAACAGGTGCTGCCACAGAATCGGTCCGCCGTTGGCCGGGTCGAACACATGGGCACCCAGGCGGCGATCAGCCTCGAGCGACAGGAGCGCAGCGCCGAAGATCGGGAAGGCGATCAGGACCAGCATGCTGGTCACCAGCGTGTTCCAGACGAAGATCGGCATGCGGAACATCGTCATGCCGGGGGCACGCATCGTGAAGATCGTGGTGATGAAGTTGACCGCACCCAAGATCGTGCCGAGACCCGACATCCACAGGCCCATGACCCATAGGTCACCGCCGACCCCTGGTGAGTTGACCGCATCACTCAATGGGGCGTACGCGAACCAACCGAAGCTGGCCGCGCCGCCGGGCACGAAGAAGCCCGAGACCACGATGATGCTGCCGAACAGGTACAGCCAGTAGCTGAACATGTTGAGGCGCGGGAACGCGACATCGGGCGCGCCGATCTGCAGCGGCATGATCGCGTTGGAGAAGCCGAAGAACAACGGTGTCGCGAACATCAGCAACATGATCGTGCCGTGCATCGTGAACAACTGGTTGTAGGTCTCGTCGTCGACGATCTGGGTGCCGGGCTGAGCCAGCTCGGCACGGATCAGCAGCGCCAGGATGCCGCCGATGATGAAGAAGGCGAACGACGTGATGAGGTACATGTTGCCGATCACTTTGTGATCGGTCGTCGTCAACACAGTGACGATCTTCTGACCCAGGGTGCGCTCGTGCGTCACCACGCGATCCGAAGCGTCATCAAATGAGGCTGTTGCGTCGCTAGTCATCAGGACCCTGACCCATCTCCCTGAACGCCGGTGACGTTCCCAGTCTTGACGTCACCTTCGAGGCCGGCGATCTCATTGGCCTTCTTGGAGCCTTCGGGGGCTCCGATCTGACCGGCCTCTTCGAGCTCGGCGAGGTGCTTGTCGTAATCGGCGCGCGAAACAACGTGCACCTTGAAAATCATGCGTGAGTGGTAGAGACCGCAGAGTTCTGCACAGCGGCCGGTGAACTCACCCGTGCGTGTCGGTGACAGATCAAAGGTGTTGATCTTGCCCGGCACGACGTCCATCTTGAAGTAGAACTCGGGAATCCAGAAGGAGTGGATCACGTCAGGTGACTTGAGCACGAAGCGAACGGACTCGTCGACCGGGAGCCAGAGCTCGGTCGGATCCTGCGGGGTGCCGATGTCGAAGACATCCTCACCCTTCGCAGCGTCTTCGTTGAGGTAGTTGAAGGCCCACTGCCACTTGCTGCCCACTACCTCGATCGTGTGATCGGGATTGTCGACGCGTTCGAGCACATTGTTCTGCGAGGTGACGGTGTGGAAGAAGAACACCGCCACGATGATGACCGGCGCGAAGGTGTACAGCGCTTCGATCGGCAGGTTGTAGCGAATCTGCGCCGGAACCTCGTCATCACTGCGGCGACGGTAGCGGATCATCGCGTAGACGATCAGACCGAAGACCAGCAGGAAGATCACCAAAACAGCGATCCAGGCACCCAACCACAGTTCCCAGATGTCGTCGGTACGGTCAGTGCTGCCCACAGGCAGTGCCAGCCGCTTGAGGTCATTATCGGCGTCTGGTGCACAACCGCTCAATACAACGGCGGCCACGAGGAGAACCGCCCATTTCATCCGACCCACGAGGCGCCTTTCTAAACCATGACTGTCACAAGATGACATCAAGAACCTTAACGCAGGGCTGTCTCGCCAGGTCGGTGAGGTAAGCCTGTGTTGAATTTGGGTTGTTCCCCGCGTATTCATGCGCGAAACAGTGCTGCGCCGACCTCGGCACGGGCAGCTTCGCCGTACGAGGCGCCGATGCGCTTGAGGAAGTTTTCGCGGTCGAGTGCGTACTCCTGCGTGCCCTTGGTCTCGACGACGCTCGCGGCAATCGTGCAACCGATCTGCGCGGAACGTTCGAAGTCGAGATCAGCTGCGATACCGGCCAGGAATCCGGCCCGGAAGCTGTCGCCCACTCCTGTGGGATCGACCGCCACCACGCCTTCGATCGCGCCCACCTCGATGGGCTCGGCACCACCCTCGGGATAGATCGTCACGCCGTCCTTGCCGCGCGTGATGATCTGGGTTCCGACGTGGGCGCGTACTTCGTCGGCGGTCCAGCCGGTCTTCTGCTGGATCAGCGCTGCTTCGTAGTCATTGCTGAACAAGTACGTCGCACCGTCGATCAGCTGGCGGATCACATCGCCTTCAGCCCAGGCCAACTGCTGCGAAGGATCGGCGGCGAAGGCGATGCCGTTGTCACGGCACGCCTGTGTGTGGCGCAGCATGCCTTCTGGATCATCGGGCCCGACCAGGACCAGGTCGAAATCGGCACCGACGGCCGTCAGGTCGATGTCACGCGCCTCGGCCATCGCGCCGGCGTAGAACGTCGCGATCTGGGCCATGTCCGAATCCGTCGTGCAGACGAACCGTGCCGTGTGACGGGTCTCGGAGACCCGCACTCCGCTGGTATCGACGCCAGCGGCATCAAGCCAGCCGCGGTACTCCACGTCGAAGTCGCGACCGACGGCACCGACCAGGAGCGGCCGATGACCCAGCTTCGCGAGGGCGAAGGCGATGTTGGCGGCGCACCCCCCACGGCGAACGTCGAGGTCGTCGACCAGAAACGACAGTGAGATCTTGTCGAGCTGGTCCGGCACGAGCGAGTCGGCGAACTTCCCGTCAAATGTCATGAGGTGATCGGTAGCGATCGATCCAGCGATGGCGAGGTGCACCATCACACAATAGTCAACGCCCTCCCGCTGGCGCAGGAGGGCGTCGTGTGACCTGATGCAGGTCGTGGTCTAGCTACGTCTCAGTGGAACGAATCTCCACAGGCGCACGAGCTCGTGGCGGCGGGGTTGTCGATCGTGAAGCCCTGTTTCTCGATCGTGTCGACGAAGTCGATCGTCGCGCCGCCGAGGTACGGCAAGCTCATCCGGTCGACGACAACGTTGACGCCGCCGAACTCGAAGATCTGGTCACCGTCGAGCGAACGCTCGTCGAAGAACAACTGGTAGCGCAGTCCGGAGCAACCGCCCGGCTGAACGGCGATCCGCAGCGAGAGATCGTCGCGTCCTTCCTGAGCGAGCAGGCTCGCGACCTTGGACGCAGCTCCTTCACTCAGGCTGACACCGGTCGCACTCTCGACGTTGGACTGCTCGGTCTCGACTGTCATGTGTAACTCCCATGGTCTGGTGTGGAGGACTCGTCGTCATCCAACAACGTGCTCCGTGGCGATTCCATTCCATCCTACGTGGTCAATCGTGACGTCGTGGCGACCACGTCCGTGCGACGCGCTCGGCGAGATCGCAAAGGTGCCGGTAAGGATCGGCCATCGACGCCTCGACATCCACATAGTCGCTGACTCCATAGGCGGCTTCGACGCCCATGGCACGCATCTCGCGGGAGCCGACCAGGACCTGTCCGGCCAAGACGATGCAGGGCCGCGCGGCCGCCGACGCGACAGTTGCCACCCCGTAGGCGACTTTGCCGGCACGGGACGAAAAGTCGTACGTCCCCTCCCCTGTGACGACCAGATCGTGTCGGGCCGCCTGTGCGGTCAGTCCGACCACCTCGGCCACGAGCTCGATTCCCGACACCCGCTGCCCGCCCAGCAGCATCAGCGCGAAACCAAGTCCGCCGGCAGCACCGGCACCCTTCGTATCGGCGATTCGCCGCTCGGCCGGAGTCGCTCCGCACGCCGCCTCGACGAAGGCATCGAGGACGCCGTCGACCGTGATGATCTGATCGTCGTCCAGCCCCTTCTGCGGGCCAAAGGTCTTGGTCGCACCGAACATGCCCAGTAGCGGCAGATCGACATCGGACGCGATCACGATTTCGACGTCCTCGACCCGATCGCGTGCACGACCGATATCGACCCGGGTGACACCGCTGAGACCCACGGGACCTGCATCCAACGGGACGTCTGCCGTCGCGCCGAGTGCGCCGAGCAGGCCCGCTCCCCCGTCATTGGTCGCGCTGCCGCCCAGACCGATCACGATACGTCGCGCACCGGTGTCGATGACCCGGGCGATGACCTGCCCGACGCCGTGAGTCGTTGCGTTCATGGGGTCCGCGGGATCGACAAGCTGCAGACCGCACGCTTGGGCGCTCTCGACATACGTCGTGTCACCGACCGACAACACCGTGACCGGCACCGGTGCGCCCAGGGGGCCTCGAACGACCTCGACGACAAGCTCGCCCCCGATCGCGGCGTGGATCACGTCGACGAAGCCGGGCCCGCCGTCAGACATGGCAGCGGGCGTCAGGATGTCGTCGGGCGCGTGGCGCTGCCAGCCCTCGGCAATCGCACGGGCCGCCTCGGGGGCCGACAGCGTCCCGCCGAATCCATCCGGCGCGACCAGGATCCTCAGGCGAGGGCCTGTTCGGCCGCGGCGATCAGGACGCAGGTCACGAGTACCTCGATCGCGGCGGTCAGATCATCGGGCGAGGGAAATGACGGCGCGATCCGGATATTGCGGTCGCGCGGATCATCGCCGTAAGGGAACGCAGCTCCCGCACCCGTCATCACGACCCCGGCCTCACCGGCCAGTTCGATGACTCGCGTCGCGGTCCCGTCGAGTACGTCGAGACTGACGAAGTAACCGCCCTTGGGCTCGGTCCACGAAGCCACGCCGTATTCGCCGAGACCAGATTCGAGGAGCCGCACGACGGTGTCGAACTTCGGCGCCAAGATCGCCCGGTGCTTGTCCATCAGCGCGTAGACACCCTCGGTGTCCTTGAGGTAGCGGGCGTGACGCAGCTGGTTGATCTTGTCGGGCCCGATGGTCCGCTTGCCGAGGTGGCGCAGATACCACTCGACATTGGCCCGCGAGCTGCCCAGGAAGCAGACACCCGATCCGGCGAACGTGATCTTGGACGTCGAGGCGAAGATGATCGGCCGGTCGGGATTTCCCGCCGCCGTGCACAATCCGAGGATGTCGGCGGTCTTGGTCTGCTCTTCAGTCAGATGGTGCACCGCATAGGCGTTGTCCCAGAAGATCCGGAAGTCTGGCGCTGCTGTCTCCATTGCGGCGAGCTCGGCCGCGATGGCCTCGCTCACGACGGTTCCGGTGGGATTGCCGTACGTCGGCACGAGCCACATGCCCTTGACCGCAGGATCCTTGACGATCTCGCGCACCGCGTCCATGTCGGGACCGTCGTCGTTGAGTGTCACGGGGATCATCTCGATCCCGTATTCCTCCAACAGCGCGAAATGGCGGTCGTAGCCGGGTACCGGGCAGACGAACTTGACCGATTCCTCGGTGCCCCACGGCTGTTCGGAGCCGGGTACGCCATGGAACAGCGCGAAGATCAGATTGTCGTGCATCATCGCGAGGCTCGCATTGTCACCGGCCACGACCTGGTCGACCGGCACCTGCATGATCGGCGCGAAGATCTCGCGGATCTCGGGCAGACCGTTGAGCCCGCCGTAGTTGCGGGTGTCGGTGCCGTGGGAATCGACGAAATCGGCGCCCGGCAGGTCGAGGAGTCCATTCGACAGGTCGAGCTGCGCCGGCGACGGCTTGCCGCGCGTCAGGTCGAGCTTGAGTCCGCGATTCTGCAGGACGCGATAGGCAGCGGTCTGCTCGTCGAAGATGGCTTGGATCTGGTCACGGGAGAAGGCGTCGAAGCTCACATGTCCAATCTATCGCCCGCATCCGATCAGGTCAGACCGGGCGCACCCCAGATCGCCAGCCATCTGGTCAGATCGGGTTCGATCGGCACATCTGTGGCCACGACACCGCGGGCCTGAAGCTCCAGACTGTTGTCGCGCCGGTTCTCGCCGTCGGGCGCGAACGGATAGAACGTGCCTCGTTTGTAGAGGTACACCAGCCCGAAGGGTTTGCCGACCGCCGTGGTGAACGCGACCGTCGAGCACAGCAGCGACGGCCCGAAGCCGGCATCGGCCAGCGAGGTGTTGACGGCGTGCAGGTCGGTCACGAGTCCCGAGACGTCCCCGTCGGCACGGGTCACGGTCAGCCAGTGGAAACCGAACCGGTCATCGCTGCGGGTCACCGTCGATCCGGGCGAGGACGTGATCAGGCGCTCGGCGTCGGCCATGACGAGATCGTCGGCATTGCCCTCGGCGTCGCGGAAGCATACCGAGCCCGAGCCGGTTGGCGTGAAACCCTCGACCTGCAAGGAGATCACCGCTTGCGGGACCGCGAACAGCACGTCGAGGTCTGCCTCCGGCGGTTTGCTGCGGCCGAGGATCGCATCGAAGAAGCCCATCGCGCGAGACTATCTACTCGGACAGCTCGGCGCTGACTTTGGCCAGCTGGTCGAGCCGCTGCTGCAATGGCGGATGCGTCGAGAACATCGCGCCGATCGACTCGCGGTTGATCGCCGGTGCGAAGAAGAAGGCACTGATCGCCTGCCCCTCACGCAAGTCGCGGTTGGGGATGCTGGCCATATCGCCGGAGATCTTGACGAGTGCCGACGCCAGCTTGGACGGTCGTCCCGTGATGTAGGCGCCGCTGCGGTCGGCGCTGAGTTCGCGATAGCGCGACAACGAGCGGGTCAGGACGAAGCTGACGGCGTACACGACCATGCTGACCAGGAACACGACAAGGAACACCGCCCCGTTGTTGCGGTTGCGGCCGCCGAAGATATTGCTGGCGTACATGCCCCAGCGAGTGATGAAACCGGCGAGCAGACCCAGCGACGAGGCCACCGTCATGACCGTGACGTCACGGTTGGCAACGTGGGCCAGCTCGTGCGCCAGGACGCCTTCGAGCTCATCGGCGTCGAGCCGCTGCATGATGCCGGTCGTGACGCAGACGGCCGAATGTTTGGGCGACCGTCCGGTCGCGAACGCATTGGGCATATCGGTCTGCGCGATCGCGACCCGTGGCTTCGGCATATCGGCCAGAGCACACAGACGATCGATCATGGCGTGGAGCTCAGGCGCTTGATGCGGCTCGACAACCTGCGCGTTCATCGACTTCAGCGCGAGCGTGTCGGAGAAATACCACTGCCCCCACGCCATGCCGAGGACGATGACCAGTGCGATGACGCTGTTGCCCATGACCGTGAACAAGACGGCACCGAAGATGATGTAGAGGGCACCGAGGCCGAAGCTCACGCCGCCCATACGCAGCGTCAGGCCGCGGTCGGACTTGAATCTAGTGCGCGCCATTGTCGTCCTTGGGGTGAGTCGAGATCTCCTCGAGCTGACGGTCGACCTCGGCGCTGTCGAGCGCGGCGTCGAACTGCCGGCTCCACACATCGTCGGGCGACTGGCCGGGCTTGGTCACGACGCCGTCGGCGACGAGTTCGTCGACCGCATCGGCCTGGGCCTCGAGTTCGCGGGTACGCCGTTCGGCCGATTCCATGGCCTGACCGACCTCGCTGACGGCGGAGTTGATGCCCGTCGTGGCGCTGTTGATCTCGGCGCGCGCCGATGCTGCGGTGTGCCGGGCCGAAAGCGTGTCCTTGCGGATCCGGAAGCTCTCGACCTCCTGCTCGACCTTGTCGGCGGCCTGCTCGAGCTTGCTCTCTTCGGCCTTCAGGTCAGCGTGACGCTGTTTGAGGTCGGCGCCCGACCTCTCCAGAGTCACCTTGCGCACGAGGATCGCCCGCGCCTCGTCGTCATTGCCCTGCGCAACGGCCTGGCGCGCCTGGTCATCGAGGTGCGAGCTCTGCTGCGCGATCGTCGCGAGTTGGAGTTCGACCCGCTTGCGGCTCGTCGCGACATCGGCGACGCCGCGCCGCACCTGGCGAAGCAGGGCTGTCTGCTCGCGATACTTCTCATCGAGACGATCTTTGAGCTTGGCCGGATCGTCGCTGGTGGATGACCGTGACTTCAACCAGTTGACGATGCGCTTGCGGATGCTCATGTCGTCAAGCCTACGGGTAGGGTTGCGCCCGTGGTAGACGAGACGGAAGCAGGCAAGGGACGCGCGACCCCCAGTCGCAAAGAGGCCGAGGCTGCTCGCAAGAAGCAGATGAAGACGCCGACGACCCGCAAAGAACAGGCCAAGCGCGAGCGGGCCGCCCGCGAAGCACTCCGAGTCAAGCAGCGCGAGGCGCTCAAGAACGGCGACGAGCGCTATCTGCCGGCTCGCGAGCAGGGCCCCGTGCGCCGCTTCAGCCGCGACTACGTCGACCGTCGGTGGAATGTGGCGGAGTTCCTGCTGCCGTTCCTGGTCGTGTTGCTGCTCTTCTTCATGGTGGCCGGCAGCATGAGCCCGAAGGTGACCGACGCGCTCACGGTGTTCGTCTACCCCGTCGTGATTCTGGCTACTGTCTTCGACGAGATCTTCATGGTGCGCGGTCTGAAGAAGCAGCTCCGGGCCCGCTTCGGCGACGATGCCCTCAAGGGCACGACGACGTACGCCGTGCTTCGCAGCACCCAGCTACGCCGGTTCCGGCTGCCCAAGGTGCAGGTCAAGCGCGGCGAGACGCTCAGCGACAACTACCGCTGAACCACCTGCCGGGATCAGTTGTTCTCGGCGTGCAGTGACATCGGGCCGTAGATCTCGTTCTCACCTTCGAACAACCGCACCTGATCGATGCCCTGATCGAGCAATTCGCCGAATGCCTCGCCGACCCATGATTCGGCGTCGCCACGATTGTCGAACGTCTCGGAGCGGCCGACGACCTCGCCGGTCGTGTTTTCAAACGTCCAGGTCCAGCTCATGGTCATGACTCCTTGGTCGAGGGTTGAACGAACGGCGGTTTGGTGACGGTGAAGGCCTCGGAGCGACCGCGTACGTCGACGATCACTGTGGCGCCATCTTCGACGGACGGCTCGATGAGAGCAAGCGCGATGCCCTGTCGGAGGGTGGGCGAGAACGTTCCGGACGTGACCTCGCCGATCGCCCCGTCGTCGGCGTCCAGCACGGTCATCCCGGGTCGCGGGATCCCACGACCTTGAGCGGCCAGGCCGCGCAACGTCCGGACGACCTTCTCGGCGCGCTGAGTCTCCAACGCTGCCTTGCCCCAGAATTCCGGCTTCTTCCAGCCGACAGCCCAACCGGCTCGAGCCATGACGGGGCTGATCTCGGGCGACAGTTCGTGTCCGTGCAAGGGATAACCCATCTCGGTGCGCAGCGTGTCGCGCGCGCCGAGACCACAGGCCCGTAGGCCGTACGGTTCGCCTGCTGCGATCACGGCGTCCCAGACTTCCACTGCCGAGGCGGTCGGCACGACCAGCTCGTAGCCGCGCTCGCCGGTGTACCCCGTGCGGCACACCGTGATGTCGCGTCCGGCGATCGTGGCGTCTGCGAATGACATGTACTGGTGGTCGACCGGCAGGTCGAGTGCTTGCAGCACCTCATCGCTCGATGGTCCTTGGATCGCCAGGATCGCGTAGTCGCGGTGCAGGTCGGTCACCTCGATGCCGTCGGGCGCCGCTTCCTGCAGACGCTCCACGACGGCCGCGGTGTTGGCGGCATTCGGGATCAGGAACACCTCGAAGTCATTGCGCAGGTAGACGATCAGATCGTCAACCGTCCCGCCGTCCTCGTCGCAGCACAATGTGTACTGCGCTTGACCGGGCTGGATGCGCTCCAGGTCGTTCGTGAAACAGGTGTTGACGAATGCCGCAGCACCGGATCCGCGCACCAGCGCCTTGCCCAAGTGGCTGACGTCGAACAGGCCGACGCCCTCCCGGACGGCTTTGTGCTCGGCCAGGACGCCTCCACCGGCGTATTCCAACGGCATGGCCCAGCCGCCGAACTCGGCGAGCTTGGCACCTAGTTCGGTATGACGGTCGTGCAAGGGCGAATGCAGCAAGTCCATACCCTCAACCTAGACGAGAGTCGCGCCCCCGGATGCCGCGACCTAGAGTGGCAGGCATGCCCTCTGTCACCCTCAGCACCTCGAAGCCGACCACGGCCAGCGCCGACGTCCTGATCCTGGGAATCCGCAACGACGAAGACCGCGGCGACCTCGCACCGACCCTCGACCTGCTCGGGTTCACCGGGGAGAAGGGGCAGGTCGTCAGATTCCCGTCAGGCGGGCTGACCAAGGCACCCATCGTCATCGCGGTCGCCCTCCCCGATGAGCCGACCGCCGAGGACCTGCGCCGTGCTGCGGCACGCGGACTGCGGGCGGCGACCAACGCCACGAGCCTCGCAGTCGCCCTGCACCCGGCAGGCGTCGACGAGGTCGCCGCGATCGCCGAAGGCATCGCGCTGGGCGCCTACTCGTACGACACCTACAAGACCAAGAAAAAGGGCGACAAGCCCAAGCCCGAGGTCGAGAGCGCTGTCATCCTGACGCCCTTCGCGCGTCAGTCGACCGCCACGCAGGCCGTCGAACGCGCCGCGACGGTCGCGGTCGCGGTCAACGCGGCCCGCGACTGGGTCAACACTCCCCCAGGCGACAAGCGTCCTGCCGACTTCGCCGAGGCCATCTCGGCGCACGCCGGATCCGACGTCAAGGTGACGATCTGGGACGAGAAACGTCTTGCCAAGGAGAAGTGCGGCGGCATCCTCGGCGTCGGTCAGGGGTCCGACGCTCCTCCCCGCCTCGTAACGCTGTCGTACGAGCCGGAGAAGCCCGTCGCGCACTTGGCCTTCGTGGGCAAGGGCATCACGTTCGATTCCGGAGGACTGTCGATCAAGCCCGGCGCCTCGATGCAGACCATGAAGTGCGATATGGCCGGTGCGGCAGCTGTGGCCGCCGCGACGATCGCGATCGCGCGCCTCGGCCTGCCCATCAAGGTCACGACGTACGCATGTATCGCCGAGAACATGCCAAGCGGCGCGGCGACCCGCCCCGGCGATGTCCTGCACATGCGCAGCGGCGCGACCGTCGAGGTGCACAACACCGACGCCGAAGGACGGTTGGTCCTGGCCGACGGGCTCTCGCTCGCGGTCGATGCCAAGCCTGATCACATCGTCGACGTCGCGACCCTGACCGGTGCCTGCATGGTCGCTCTCGGGCAGAACACGGCCGGTGTCATGGGCAATGACGAAGCGCTCAGCGACACGATCCTCGCGGCTTCCAAGACCGCCGGCGAGTCGATGTGGCCGCTGCCGATCACTGAGGAGATGAAGGGCATCGTGACCTCGTCTTCCATCGCGGATCTGCGCCAGCACAATCCGAAGTCGTACGGCGGCGCGCTGTTCGCGGCGGCGTTCCTGCGCGAATTCGTCGGAGAAGTCTCCTGGGCGCACCTCGACATCGCCGGCCCGGCGTTCAACGAGGGATCGGCCAATGACTACACGCCGGTCGGCGGGACGGGGACAAGCGTCCGGACCCTGGTGGAACTGGCCTCGGAACTGTCCCAGGCGCCCCGCTAGCAAGATGTCGGCGGTTTTGGGTCGTCCGGTGCAGCGCAACGACCCAAGACCGCCGATATCTCGCCTGGCAGGGACAGGGTTAGTCCGGGAGGTTGAGGGCTCGGGCGGCGTCCTCGACGGTGTCCCATTTGGTGCGATCTCCCCCGAGGCGATCGGGGTGGGCCTGCTTGCGCGCGCTGCGGTAGAGCTTCATGAGCTGATCGAATGATGGATCGTCCGACAGCGGTTCGACCCCGGCGATGGACTCCAGCGTCATGATGGCCGCCAGTTCCCGGCGCGAACGTTGCTTAACAGGCTGCGATGCGGACGACTTGGACGGCGACGAGACCTTGACCTTCCGCAGGTCGTACTCGCGCTTCCTGGTGGGTATCGGTACGAGATTCGAGTCGTAGACCGGGATCTGCAGTTTCTTGCGGGCGAAGTCGTGACCGGCCTGCGCTGAGGTGACACGTCGGCGAATCGACTCTCCGTCGTGCGCGACGAGCAGCAATGTCGTCTGGGTCACCGAAGTCTTCGGCTCTATCCACGCCTCCACACCGCGCCTGGACTCGGCGAACTGTCGTAACGCGTCGAGGTCGGCCCGGCTGGAGTTGCGGTCGGAGACGACAGCACCTGCCTCAGTGCGAGCCTTTCGACCGCGGAAGATTCCCATGGGACAAGTGTGCCCGATCGACATGACAGCCACGATCAACCCCGGTGGCAGGTTGCTTGTGATCAGTGACAAGATGAAGTCAAGAGAGATCCTCAGGAGGACACCGTGGCGGACGGCGCCGGCAACAACTTCGACATTGTGATTCTCGGCGGCGGAAGTGGCGGTTACGCCTGCGCACTCCGCGCCGTGCAGCTCGGCAAGACAGTAGCCCTGATCGAGAAGTCCAAGTTGGGGGGAACATGCCTGCACACAGGCTGTATCCCGACGAAGGCTCTGCTGCATGCCGCCGAGGTCGCTGACAACACTCGCGAGAGCTCGCATTTCGGCGTCAAAGCGACCTTCGAAGGCATCGACATGCCTGCGGTCAACACGTACAAAGACGGCGTCATCGACCGTCTCTACAAGGGCCTGCAAGGTCTCATCAAGTCCGGCGGCATCACGGTCGTCGAAGGTGAAGGCAAGCTCGTCGACACCAAGACCGTCGAGGTCAACGGCGAGCGCTACACAGGAACCAATGTTGTGCTGGCGACCGGATCGGTCTCGCGCACGCTCGGACTCGAGATCGGCGGCCGGGTCATCACGTCGGCCGAAGCGCTGACGATGAGTGAAGTCCCCGAGAAGGTCGTCATCATCGGCGGCAGCGTCATCGGTGTTGAGTTCGCCAGCGTCTGGAAGTCATTCGGCGCCGACGTCACGATCATCGAGGGTCTGCCGACCCTCATCCCGCTGGAGGATCCGTCGCTCAGCAAGCAACTCGAGCGCGCATTCCGCAAGCGCAAGATCAACTTCAAGACCGGCGTGAAGTTCGAGTCGGTCAAGCAGACCGAGTCCGGCGTCACCGTGACCCTGGAGAACGGCGACACGCTGGAGACCGATTTGGTCCTCGTCGCCGTCGGCCGCGGCCCGAACTCGGCCGGCATGGGCTACGAAGAGGCCGGCATCAACGTCGACCGTGGCTGGGTTCCGACCAATGAGCGTCTGGCGACCAACGTCGACGGCGTCTTCGCTGTCGGCGACCTCGTCCCGGGCCTGCAGTTGGCACACCGCGGCTTCGCCCACGGAATCTTCGTCGCCGAAGAGATCGCCGGTCTCAACCCGCAGCCGGTCATCGACGCGGGTATCCCTCGTGTGACCTACTGCGATCCCGAGATCGCCTCGGTCGGCATCACCGAGCCGCAGGCCCGCGAGAAGTTCGGCGACGACGGCGTCGAGACCGTCGAGTACAACCTCGGCGGCAACGGCAAGTCGCAGATCCTCGGAACTGCTGGCAGCATCAAGCTTGTGCGTGAGAAGAACGGCCCTATCGTCGGTGTCCACATGATCGGCGCCCGCTACGGCGAGCAGGTCGGTGAGGCCTCCCTCATCGTCAACTGGGAGGCGTACCCCGAGGACGTCGCGCAGTTCATCCATGCCCATCCCACCCAGAACGAAGCGCTCGGCGAAGCCGCGCTCGCTCTGGCTGGCAAGCCCCTTCACTCGCACGCCTGAGACCGGAGATCACCATGGCTACGACTGTCACACTTCCTGCTCTCGGCGAAAGCGTCACTGAGGGCACCGTCACCCAATGGCTCAAGCAGGTCGGCGACACAGTTGCCGTCGACGAGCCGCTCCTGGAGATCTCGACCGACAAGGTCGACACCGAGATCCCGTCCCCCGTCGCCGGAACTCTCCTGGAGATCCGCGCCGCCGAGGACGACACCGTCGAAGTCGGCGCCGTCCTGGCCGTCATCGGTGAAGAAGGCGAAAGCGCCGGCGACGACGCTGCTCCCGCTGCCGAAGAGCCGGCTGCCGAACAACCCGCCGCCGAAGAGGCGCCTGCCGCCGAACCCGAGGCGGCCCCTGTCGCGGAGGAGCGCTCGAACCAGCCAGAAGACAGCGCCGAGGAGCAGCACGACGCCGCCGAGACGGCTCCGGCCCCGCAGGCCGACACTGCCCCGGCATCCGGCGAAGGCACCGAAGTGACGCTGCCCGCCCTGGGCGAGAGCGTCACCGAAGGCACCGTCACCCAGTGGCTCAAGCAGGTCGGCGACGAGGTCGCCGTCGACGAGCCGCTTCTCGAGATCTCGACCGACAAGGTCGACACCGAGATCCCGTCCCCCGTCGCCGGAACTCTCTTGGAGATCCGCGCCGCAGAGGACGAGACGGTCGAGGTCGGCGCTGTGCTCGCCATCATCGGCGCAGAGGGTGCCGCGGCCGCTCCGGCAGAAGCGGCGCCTGCCGCTGAAGCCGAGGCGCAAGCAGCACCTGCCGAACCGGCTCCCGAGCCTGCTCCGGCACCGCCGCCCCCGCCCCCTGCGCCAGAACCGACACCGACTCCCGCACCGGCCGAGCCTGAACCGGCCCCCGCAGCGCCTGCGCCGGCTGCACCTGCGGCTGCCGCATCCGGCGAGAGCAACGGCGACTCGTATGTGACACCGATCGTGCGCAAGCTCGCCAAACAGCATGATGTCGATCTTTCGGCCATCACGGGCACCGGAGTCGGCGGACGTATCCGCAAGCAGGATGTCCTCGACGCCGCCGCGAAGCCGGCTGCTGCCGAGGCGCCTGCCGCTGCTGCAGCTCCGTCGGCGCAAGCGCCGGCCGCCGAGCCGTCCGCGCTGCGCGGCAAGACCGAGAAGGTCACCCGCCTGCGCAAGACCATCGCCAACCGTATGGTCGAGTCACTGCAGATCTCGGCCCAGCTCACGCAGGTCCACGAGGTCGACGTGACCGAGGTCGCCCGTCTGCGCGCCCGCCACAAGGACGCCTTCCTCGAGCGCGAGGGAGTCAAGCTGACCTTCCTGCCGTTCTTCGCGAAGGCCGCGATCGAGGCGCTCAAGTCGTACCCGCAGCTCAACTCCGCGCTCGACCTCGAAGCCGGCACCGTGACCTACCCGTCGGGTGAGCACCTCAGCATCGCGGTCGACACCGAACGCGGGCTGCTCGCACCCACGGTCAAGGATGCCGGCGACTTGTCGATCGCGGGCCTGGCCCGCAAGATCGCCGATGTCGCGGAGCGCACCCGCACCAACAAGATCACGCCCGATGAGCTGTCCGGTGGTACCTTCACGATCACCAACCTGGGCAGCAACGGCGCGTTGTTCGACACGCCGATCATCAACCAGCCTCAGGTCGCGATCCTCGGTGTCGGTGCGGTCGTCAAGCGTCCTGTCGTGACGACCGACGAGCACGGGAACGACAGCATCTCGGTGCGCAGCATGGCCTACCTGGCGTTGACCTACGATCACCGCATCGTCGACGGCGCTGATGCCGGTCGCTTCCTGACCGCGGTCAAGCAGCGTCTCCAGGCCGGTTCGTTCGAAGCCGAACTCGGGTCCTGATCCCATGCATGTCGTCGTCGGTGGTGCGTCGGGGTTCCTCGGCGCAGCACTGACGACGCATCTGCGTGAGCGTGGCCACGAGGTCACCCGGCTCATCCGCACGGGCACCCCGGCCGACGACGCGTCGATCTGGGACCCGCACACCGGACGCATCGACCAGGTCCTGATCGACCGGGCTGATGCCGTGGTCAATCTGTCCGGCGCCCCCATCTCACAGTGGCCCCGCACCTCGGGGCGCAAAAAGGAAATTCTCGCCTCGAGGGTCCAGGCAACGGAGACCCTCGCCAAGGCGATCGCGGCGTCCACCTCACCGACCGTGTTCATCTCGGGCTCAGGAATGTCGTGGTACGGAACCGACCGTGGCGGCGAGATCCTGAGTGAGACCAGCGCGCCCGGTCACGGCTTCCTGGCCGAGGTCTCACATCAGTGGGAGGCTGCTGCTGCACCCGCCGTCGCTGCTGGAGCCCGAACCTGCTTCGTGCGCACATCGCTCGTCCTCGACGGCGACGGCGGCGTTCTCGCGCTCATGCTGCCGGTGTGGAAGCTGGGCGGCGGCGCCAGGCTCGGCAACGGGCACCAGCACATGTCGCTGATCTCGCGCAACGACTGGGTCCGCGGCGTCACATTCCTTTTGGAGAATGACCACACCGCCGGACCCTTCAACTTCGCGATGCCCGAGGCCGTGACCAATGCGGAGTTCACCCGGGCGCTCGCCAAGGCCGTCCACCGGCCGACATTCCTGGCCGTGCCGGCCTTCGCGGTCAAGGCGGCTCTCGGCGGTCTCGCCGATGATCTGCTGGGATCCTTACTGGTCTCCCCCGTCGCGCTGGCCGACGCCGGTTTCACCTTCTCCGAACCCGATCTCCAAGCAGCTCTCGACGCCGCTGTCTCCTGAGGGTCACCGCTCAGCGTCACGAACCGCTGAGATCCGCCAGCCGTCTGCGGTGCGCTCCATCGTGACGATCCGTTGCGACGGACGGTCGCGGGGCAAGTCAGTTGTCGTTCCGTCCTGCCACACGACTTGCGGGGACTTGAGGACGTCGACGACCTCCAATCTCGTCTGATCGCGGCTCGCTGCGATGACCCGGCACGAAAGTATCCGCAGCTCGGCTCCCACGACCCGACCGTCGCGGCGGGAGTAAGCCCGGATCGTGGCAGCATCGTCGGCCAGCGCTTCGCTGCCCGTCGAGTACACCTGATCCAGCAGATGCGGTGCGGCTTCGGCGAATGCCCTGTGGCGGACGGTGTCGAGCGCGGCCAGCCGAGTAGCCCACTGATCGTCCGGCGCCGGGGAAACCTGCCGCGCCAGCGTGATGAGCACCCATAACCACTCCATGCGTCCACTGTCAGTCAATCGACAGATTCATGCGTCGGGCTGTCCACAAGCCTGTGAGAGATACCCTGGATGCCGTGACGACGTTTGAGATCCTCGAAGACTGGTACGGCGCCAACGCGATCGACTTCGAAGAGGCTTGGGAGCTTCAGAGGGCACTTCACGCACGCCGGGTCGCCGACGAGATCGGTGACACCACGCTGTTCCTCGAGCACCCGCCGGTCTACACTGCGGGACGTCGCACTGAGCCGTACGAGCGCCCGTTCGACGGCACTCCCGTCGTCGACGTCGACCGTGGCGGCAAGATCACCTTTCACGGACCGGGCCAGCTCGTCGGCTACCCCATCACGAAACTGCCCTCGCACGTGCTCGTCGTCGACTATGTCCGTCGGGTCGAGGAAGCGATGATCCGCGCCTCGGCCGACCTCGGCGTGACGACAGGCCGGGTCCAGGGACGTTCCGGGGTATGGATCGCGGCGACGGCCGAGCGTGCCGAACGCAAGGTCGGTGCCATCGGGATCCGGGTCTCACGCGGCGTCACGATGCACGGCTTCTCGCTCAACACCGACGTCGATCTGTCGTACTACGACCGCTTCGTGCCGTGTGGGATCGCCGATGCCGGGGTCACGTCGCTTTCGGCCGAGCTGGGCCGCACAGTGAGCGTGCGAGAGGCAGCCGAGGCCATCAAGCCCCACCTGCAGGAGATTCTCGCCTGGCAGCCCTATACCCCGACACCGGATCTGCATGAGCCGGAACCGACCGGCCCGTCCGTGCCGGTCGGTTCCGCGCTCATCACTCGCTGAGCCGCAGCGCCTCGCCGAATCCGATCTTGCGCTCCGTACGCATCAGCGTGCGCTCGTAGAGACGCGCCGCGAACCGCACAAGCAAGAACGCGCCGACGACGTTGACGGCCAAAGCGACGGCAATCTGCCAGGCCGGCACCGATCCCTCGGCCATCCGCGACGGCATGATCATCGCCGACACGACGGGCAGCATCGAGACGACGGTTTTGACCCCGGCGCCCCCGGTGACCGCAAGCATGTACGGCGCAAACAGAATGATCTGTCCTGGCATGGTGGTCGAGCCCAGATCTTCTTGGCGTGAGGCCAGCGATCCGGCGACGGCCCACAGGCCCGACAGCGCCACGAAGCCGAGCACGAAGAACGCGATGTACCACGCCGCAGCCGGCCCGATGGCCGACAGCAGGTCCTTCTCCCCGGTGAGGGCCAGCGCCACGATCCCCGTCGCGACCATCACGACGATCTGGAACAGGGCCAGCACCGAGTTGCCGACGATCTTGCCCCACAGCAACGCCCGGATCGGCACCGCAGCGGCGAGTATCTCCACCACCCGGCTCTCCTTCTCCTGCACGACGCTCTGGGCGATCGTCATGCCGAACATGACCGCTGTCAGGTAGAACAACAGCACGAACACGAAGGCCGTGGCGCTGCGCGCTCCCGCATCGTCGGAGTCCGGGTCGAGCAGACGTTCCGCCACCGCCGAGCCGGCCACGAGCTGCTCGAGATCGACGTCCTGCGCTTGCGCATTGCGATCGAGCGCCTGCTGTGACGCGATGGTCGTCAGTGCGGTCGACAATGTGCCGTCGATCTTGTTCTCGCCGATGACCTCGTAGCCGTCATCGGTCCGGACGAGCGCCGCGTCGACGTCGCCGTCGCGCACGGCCCGTTCAGCTGCCGCCGCCGAGTCGAAGTCACGCGCCTTGATGGTCGACCCTTCGTCGGCGCGATCGATCGCGGGGGCGGCCGCCTTGACGATCGCGGCGGTCTCCTGGTCGACGACGCCGACCTTGTAGTCGGTAGGCCGGCCACCGAGCACCGAGGCCAGCACCACCATGGCCGCGATGCCGACGACCAGGGCCAGGATGCTGTACCGGAACGACTTCTGCTGGATCCGGGTCGTGATCTCACGCTCGGCGACGACCCGCCAGGCTCCACGCACCGATGCATCGCCGGTCTGCGGGTTGACTGTCGTGGTGCTCATCGGATGACCTCCCGGAAGATCGTGGACAAGGGTTGGCGAACCTGTGCGAACTCGGCGACAGGCTCTCGGGCGACGATCTGGCCGAGAAGCGCCGACGCCGTGACACCGTCGAGGTCGACCAGTGCTGTCGAGCCGTCGATGTCACGTACCTCGATGCCCCGGAGGTCACGGATCCAGGCGGCGTCTGCACCGTCGAGCACCACGCGATAGCGATCAGCGCCCCGGCCTCGGAGCTCCTCGACCGGACCTGCCGCGACGACCCGACCGTTCGACAGGATCACCAGGTCATCGCACAGCCGTTCGACGAGGTCGAGCTGATGGCTGGAGAACAGCAGCGGCTTGTCGCCGGCTTCCTTGACCAGGAGCTCGGCCATCGCGTCGACGGCCATGGGGTCCAGACCGCTGAACGGTTCGTCGAGCACCAGCGCGTCGGGGTGGTGGATCACCGCGGCGGCGATCTGCACGCGCTGCTGGTTGCCCAACGACAAACTGTCGAGCAGATCGTCGGCGCGGTCACCGAGGTCGAAGTGCTCGAGCAGACCCGTGGCCCTGTCAGTCGCCGCCGAGCGGCTCATACCGTGGAGTCGGGCGAGGAAGACGAGCTGCTCAAGGAGCTTCATGCGCGGGTACAGACCGCGCTCTTCCGGCATGTACCCGAACTTGCGACGTTGCGCCGTGCTGATCGGCGCGCCATTCCACCGAACCTCGCCCGAGCTCGGCGAGAGGACCCCGAGGATCATCCGCATCGTGGTCGTCTTACCCGCACCGTTGGCGCCGACAAAACCGGTGACCCGTCCGGGTCGCACCTCGAAGCTGATGTCATCAACGACAACACGCTCGTCGTAGACCCTGGTCAATGAGTTGATCTCCAACATGACTCCACGCTAGGCGGAGCCGGCCGCCGGGGCATCGGCCGCGCGGACGAGAGACACTTCATCCTTTCGGCGGACGCAGGTGCCCGAGACCCACACCGAAGAGCTCGAACGGACTACTGGCCGCTCGAGTCCATCAGCCCTGACTCATGCACCAAGATCACGGCCTGCACCCGGTCTCGCACCCCGAGCTTCATGAGCACCCGCGATACATGCGACTTGACCGTCGTCTCGCTGACGAAGAGTTCGGCTGCGATCTCACTGTTGCTGAAACCACGGCCCATCGCCGTCAGCACGTCGAGCTCGCGTTCGGTCAGATCGTCGAAGCCGGGTGGTCGGGGTCCTCGCTCCCGCTCGGTCGAACGCGCGATGACCCGTTGGGTGACCTCTGGTGCCAGCAGCGAATGTCCCTGCGCCACGACTCGTATCGCCGCGACAAGATCAGCTGGCGGACAATTCTTGAGCATAAACCCGCTCGCGCCCGCCTGAAGCGCCGCGAACAGGTAATCGTCATCGTCGAAAGTCGTCAGGATCAGCACCCGGCATCCAGGTACCTGCTGGACGACCCGCCTGGTGGCCTCGATGCCGTCCATGCGCGGCATCTGGACGTCCATCAGCATCACATCGGGCGTCAGCTCCACGGCCTTGGCCACCGCGATGTCTCCGTCCTCGGCTACTCCGACGACGTCGATGTCGTCCTCGGCACCCAGGATCATCCCGAACCCGGTTCGCACCAGCTCCTGGTCGTCGGCGACGACCACCGTGATCGTCATACCGCTACCGGAATACGCACTCGCACCCTGAACCCCCCTTCGGGCCGTGGCCCGATCTCGCACGAACCTGAGTGCATCACGGCACGTTCACGCACGCCTCTGAGCCCGAAGCCCCCCGATTCATCCTGCCCCACGGGCGAGCCGAGGGCCTTCCCGTCATCGATCACCTCGACCTCGACGCTGGCAGGACGGCTATCGCCGGCCGCAGCGAACCGAAGGACAACCTCCCCTTTGCCCGCATCAGCGTGACGCCGGAGGTTCGCCACGGCTTCCTGAGCGATGCGGAACAGCGACAGGGCCACCGTGGGAGGAACGTCGAAGGGCTCCCCCACCTGGCGGAATGTCACGACCGGACGTCCGTCGGGCGAGGCCAACGAGCCGAGGTCGGCAAGTCCAGGCTGGGGCCCGCGGTCGCTGCGCTCGTCGTCGGAGCGCAACAGGCCGACCAACTGGTGCATCTGCTGCACGGCCTGGCGGGACGACCGCTCGATGACTTCCAGCGCCAGCGCGGCATCTTCCGGCCTCGAGCTGAGCACCCGGCTCGCTCCGGAGGCCTGGATCCCGATACCGCTGACGTGGTGTGCCACGACGTCGTGCAGGTCACGGGCGATGCGCACGCGTTCGGCCTGGACCGCGCGCTCGCGGTCGACGACCTGGGCACGGCGCTCGTCGTCGACCCGTTCGGCGAGCTCGGCCCGTTGACGGGCACTCCGCCACGCGCCGTGCCCCCAGGCCATCGCGCCGAAGAAGTAGAACACGTTGACCACCAGCGAGTACGTGATGACCGCGGCGTACGGCGGGAGCAGTCCCTCGTGCGGCATACGCGGTGGAGTCGTCGTCGCAAACTCCCACGCCAGCCAGCCGAACATCGCAAGGATCACGGCGGCGCTAGTTGCGTAGAGCCGTCGTGGCGCGCGTGACCAGGCCCACGCCGAGTACAGCGAGACGAACATGATCACCTGGATCGTGAAGATGACCCCGAGTTCCTCCAGCCGGACGCCGATCAGGATGAACAGCGCCGAATCCCCCGCGAGCGTCACGAGGGGCAGCCGCCTGCGCAATGCCAAAAGCAGGCCTGCGACGGCGAACAGGAGGTAGCCCTCGATGCCCTTCCAGCCGAGCGACGTGCCGTAGCCGCTGTGCCACACCTCCACCGATGCGACCGACAGGAGTGCAGCAGCCACCCCGGCAACCGTGTCGCGTCGCACCTGGGCAGACGTCGGACTCGGACGCACCCACCGACGTTCGAGATCCAGCACCCGACCGAGCCTAAGGGACGTTTTCAGACGGGCGTACGCTTGGGCATGTGACTATCGCTCCTGAGGGCCGCAAGTTGTTGCGTATCGAGGCCCGTAATGCTGAGACTCCGATCGAGAAGAAGCCTGAGTGGATCAAGACTCGGGCCAAGATGGGGCCGGAGTACAACGAGTTGATGAAGCTCGTCAAGGGTGAGGGTTTGCATACGGTCTGTC
>NZ_JBFUME010000009.1:0-106661 GCF_054049535.1 Aeromicrobium sp. P5_D10 | reverse complement strand
AAGGATGCCGATGAGTTGGCGTCCGAGGCCGGTATCGCGATGCCGGCTCTGCCGCCGGTGCCGTTGCAGTTGGAGACCTCTGATGGTCGTGAACGTCGTGGTCAGCGGGCGCCGGGCGCGTGGTGCCGCGAGAACGGCGTCACCCCACCACCAGGATCCTTCGCGCCGACTGACGTGGCGCTCGCCGCAGCTGGTGTGACGGCGTGATCGAGCGTCAAGGAACCGAGGTAGCGGCGTGAGTGCAAGCGTCATCACCGGCCCCGCGAGGGTTGCCGGCGGGCTGTTCGCGTTCATGCTCGACGTCGTCGTCGCGCTGTTCCGTCGTCCGTTCCAGCTCAAGGAGTTCTTGCTCCAGTCGTGGTTCATCGTCAAGGTCACGATCATCCCGACGGCGTTCGTCGCGATCCCGTTCGGTGCCGTCATCGCGCTCCAGGTCGGCGGGCTGATCAAACAGTTCGGTGCCCAGTCGTTCACGGGCTCGGCCGCAGTGCTCGCGGTGGTCCGTGAGGCGGGCCCGATCGCGTGCGCGCTGCTGATCGCCGGAGCGGCCGGATCGGCCATCGCCGCCGACTTCGGCGCCCGGCGGATCCGTGAGGAGCTCGACGCCATGATGGTGCTGGGCATCGATCCGATCCAGCGACTCGTGGTGCCCAGGGTGCTGGCCTGCATGCTGGTCGCGGTGTTCCTCAACGGCATGGTCACCGTCGTCGGTGTCGCCGGTGGCTACGTGTTCAATGTCGTGTTGCAAGACGGCACGCCAGGTGCCTACCTGGCCTCGTTCACGGCGCTGGCGCAACTACCAGACATGTATCAAGGCATGGTCAAGGCGCTGATCTTCGGCTTCCTCGCCGCGATCGTCGCCTCCTACAAGGGTATGAACGCCAAAGGTGGACCCAAGGGCGTCGGCGATGCGGTCAATGAAGCCGTCGTGATCACCTTCACGCTGCTGTTCATCGTCAACTTCTTCATCTCGGCGATCTACATCCAACTTGTTCCGCCCAAGGGGATGTGACGATGTCAGACACAAGAGCTCTGTCCGCGATCACCCGATTCCCCGGCAAGATCGGGGCCTTCCTCGATGGCCTCGGCCACCAGATGTTGTTCTACTTCCGGGTCATCCGGTCGATCCCGCGCACGATTGCCAATTACGGCAAAGAGATCGTGCGGCTACTCGCCGAGGTGACACTCGGCTCGGGCTCGCTCGCGGTCATCGGCGGGACGGTCGGTGTCATCACCGCGATGTGCTTCTTCACCGGCACCGAAGTCGGCATCCAGGGCTATGCGGCCCTCGACCAGCTCGGCACCGCAGCACTGACCGGCTTCGTCTCGGCCTACTTCAACACCCGTGAGATCGCCCCTATCGTCGCCGGCATCGCACTGGCCGCGACCGTGGGTTGCGGATTCACCGCCCAGCTCGGTGCGATGCGTATCAGCGAAGAGGTCGACGCGCTGGAGACCATGGCGATCCCGTCACTGCCGTTCCTCGTCACGACCCGCGTCATCGCCGGCCTGATTGCCGTGGTCCCGCTCTACATCGTGGGTCTGCTGTCGTCGTACTTCGCGACCCGATTAACCATCACCAAGATCAACGGGCAGAGTGCGGGTACGTACGATCACTACTTCACGACGTTCTTACCACCGCAAGACGTGCTGTGGTCCTTCGCCAAAGTGCTGATCTTCGCCGTCGTGGTGATTTTGATCCACTGCTACTACGGCTACTACGCCAGCGGTGGTCCGGCAGGTGTGGGCGTCGCGGTGGGACTGGCCGTCCGTACCTCGATCGTGGCCATCAACGTTGTCGACCTACTCGCCTCCATGGCGATCTGGGGCACCAACGTGACCGTCAGATTGGCGGGTTGACCCCATGGCTCGTATACCTGTTCTCGAACGTCCCGCATCGCTCAAGCTGTTGGGCACCGCCTTTCTTGCCCTGCTCCTGTTCTTCCTGTGGATCACCTATGCCTTCTTCACCAAGGCATTCGTCGACTACGACACCGTGACGCTCAAGACGACCACGACCGGCGTCAACCTCCCGCAGAATGCCGACATCAAGCTGCGCGGCATGATCGTCGGCGAGGTGCGCAAGGTCGAACCTGACGGAGACGGCGTCAAGCTGGAACTGGGCATGAACCCCAAGCTCATCAAGGACGTCCCCAAGGGCGTCACGGCTCAACTCATACCCAAGACACTGTTCGGCGAGAAGTACGTCGCCCTGATCCCGCCGGCCGATGCGGTCGCCGGGGGGCCGTCGCTGCAGGCCGGTGACACGATCACCAAGGCCGATGTGCCGATCGAGGTCGAGACGCTGCTCAACGATCTGTATCCCTTGCTCGATGCGGTCGACCCGGCCAATCTCTCCTACACTCTGAGCGCGGTGTCCACGGCCCTGGAAGGTCGCGGAACCCAGCTGGGCGAGACCCTGGTGACGCTGAATGAGTATCTGGTCAAGACCAATCCCGACGTCCCGCAGCTCGTCACCGACCTGACGAAGCTAGGAACCGTCGCTGACGGCTATTCCGAAGCCATGCCCGATCTCGGCCGCCTGCTTCGCAATGCCGTGGTGACCGGCAACACCGTCGTGGCCAAGAAGGCGCAGCTCGCCGCATTCTTCGACGAGGGAACCCAACTGGCCGACACCCTCAACGCATTCGTCACCGAGAGCGGTGAGGACATCGTGCAGCTCGCCAAGGACAGTCGCCCGATCCTGGAGATGGTCGACGACTATTCGGTGACATTCCCGTGCTTCCTCAAGTCGATGGCGGGCATCATCCCGCGACTCGACAGCGCGTTCCGCGATGGCATGCTGCACATCAACGTCGAGCTGATCGAGCAGACCAACGCCTACAGCGCCAACGAGAACGTCGAAGCGTCCAAAGACAAGTTCGATGCCGCCTCACGTGACCCCGGGGCCAAGAACGGTAAATCGATCACTGCCCGCAATGCGGCTTCGCCGTCGTGTATCGACCTCAATGAGATCAACAAGGGCCGGGCCCAGCAGGAGGCGATCTCCTCGCAGGACAATCCGTTCACAGTTCCGGCCGAGGTCTACAAGCTCGTCGGCGTCAAGCGCGCACACAGCAAGTTCGGAACCGTCGGACCTGATGGTGATTTCGCCCAGAACCGTACCGCCGCGGCAAACTCCGACCTGGAAGGACTCGTGCAGCCCAGCATTAACGGCGCCGACACGGCACGTGAACGAGGAGAACTCAACGTCTTCCTCGGGGCGATGCTCGGTACCAAGGCAACAGAGGTTCCCGACATCGGATCGCTGCTGGTCAGCCCCCTGCTGCGCGGAACGGCGGTGAGCCCACGATGAAGCAGATCGACTCGGAGTCCATCTCCGCTGCCATCAAGCTCGGCTTCTTCTTCGCCTTCACGGGCATCTCCACGCTGATCCTGGCGATCACCTTGAGCAATGGATCATTCGGTGACCGTGATCAGTACAAGGCGGTCTTCACCGACGTCACGGGGATGGCCAAGGGAGATGACATCCGGATCGCCGGCGTCGCGGTCGGCTCGGTCAGCAAAGTCGAGATCATCGACCGCGACAAGGCACTTGTCACCTTCGGCGTCGACTCGGACGTCCCGCTGACGGCCAACACGAATGCGACGATCAAGTTCCGCAATCTCGTCGGGCAGCGTTACATCGCCTTGACCCAGGGGGCGGACGGCGCCAAGACTGCGCTCAAGCCCGGCAGCACGATCCCGGAGGACAGGACCAAGGAGGCACTGGACCTCAACGTCCTGCTCAATGGTTTCAAGCCGGTGTTCCAGGCGCTGTCGCCGGCGGACACCAATAAGTTCGCCTACGAGATCGTGCAGACGCTGCAGGGGGAGAGCGGCAATGTCGAGAACCTCCTGGCGCGAACCTCCTCGCTGACCAACACCCTTGCCGGTCGCGATCAGCTGATCGGTGATGTCATCACGAACCTCAGCGATGTGCTCGATATGGTCGGTGACCGCGACAAGGAGCTGACCGACACGATCGACACGCTCCAGCAGTTCGTCACGGGGCTCAAGGACGACCGCAATGCGATTTTGGACTCGGTCGATTCGATCTCCGATCTGACTGACGAGACCTCGGACCTCCTGGTCCAGGGACGTCCGGCGCTGACCGAGGACATCAGCCAGTTGCGTGCTTTGACCAAGAATCTGTCGTCGAAGCGCAATCTGAAGACCGTTTCGGACGCCTTGCAGATCCTGCCGATCAAGTTGACCAAGCTGGGCAATGTGGCCTCTTCGGGCAGCGAGTTCAACTTCTACCTGTGCCAGGTCAAGGGAGCCATCACGATTCCGGAGATCAAGGTGGGCAACGTCGTTCTGGTGCCTGAGACGACGCTCGACCTGACCGGTGACCAGGGACTCAAGGTCGGCGGCCAACGATGCGAGCAGCCGGGGTATGAGAAATGAAGCCGTTCCGCGAGCGTAATCCCGTCATCATCGGGCTCATCGGTATCGCCCTCATCGCGTTGATGATGGTGGGGGCCTTCCGTGCCGATCGTCTTCCGATCATCGGTGGCGGCGACACATATCACGCAGAGTTCGCCGAGATCGGCGCGCTGAAGGCCGGTAACGAGGTCCGCATCGCGGGTGTCTCGGTGGGCAAGGTCAGGGGTATCGAGCTGGCCGGTAACAAGGTCAAAGTGACGTTCAAGATCGACAAAGGCACCAAGTTCGGCACCAAGACGGGCGCTGACATCCGTCTTCGTACCCTGCTCGGTGCGGAGTTCTTGGCGTTGACGCCCGACGGTCCCGGCCAATTGGAGAAGGGCGGCACGATTCCGTTGGAGCGGACCGTCGCTCCGTACGACGTCGTCCAGGCGTTCTCCGACCTCAGCCGCACCACCGACCAGATCAAGATCCCCGAACTTGCCGAGGCGCTTGACACCTTGTCGGAGATCTCGAACCAGACGCCCGAGGAGTTCCGCGGAGCGATCCGCGGCGTCTCAGACCTGTCACGCAATCTGGCCGCCCGCGACAACGAGATCAACACGCTCCTGATCAATCTCAAGCGGGTTTCGGGTGTGCTCAACTCGCGCAATGACGAACTCGTGACCTTGTTCAAGGACTCCGACACCTTGTTCTCGGCGATCAGCGCGCGCCGGGAGTCGATCCACCGCCTGCTCGTGTCGACCCAGACGATCTCAGGCGAGCTGCGCGGCCTCGTCAAGGACACCCGTGCAGATCTGAAACCTGCCCTGGATCAGCTCGACGTCGTCACGACGATGCTGCGCAAGAACGAGGCGAGCCTCGATGAGGCATTGCGGGTCTACCCGGCGTTCACGCGGGTCTTCTCCAATGCGCTGGGAACCGGCCCGTGGTTCGACACCTACTTGGGCGGCCTGACCTCGGCAGCCGGACTCGGCGAGCAGCTCTCCGACGTCTTGAAGGGGCTCACCCCCAAGAAGGAGGTGGCACCATGACCGAGCGCCAGCGAGGGAACGATGTGGCAGTCATTGTGCTGCCTCCGTACTGTGCCTTTCCCACGGAGGTGGCACCATGACCGAGCGCCAGCGAGGGAACGATGTGGCAGTCATTGTGCTGCCTCCGTACTGTGCCTTTCCCACGGAGGTGGCACCATGACCGGGATTGCCCAGCGGTTCGCAGGATTCTCCAAGGTGCTGGTGGCCGTCGTCGTTCTGCTTCTCGTGGCCGCGGCGTTGCTGTTCCTCAACAACGGTGACGACAAGAGGTATCTGACCGTCGACTTCGAGCAGACCAATTCGGTCTACAAGGGGTCCGACGTCAAGATCCTCGGGGTTCCGGTCGGCACGGTCGAGAGCCTGCGTCCGCGCGGGAATGTCGTGCGGGTCAAGATCGCGTATGACGGCAAGCAGAAACTGCCCGCAGACGTCAAGGCTGTCGTGGTCTCGCCGTCGATCGTCGGCGATCGCTTCGTCCAGTTGAGTCCTGCCTACAACGGCGGACCGACGCTGGCGGACAACGCCGTGCTCTCGGTCGAACGCACGGCGGTTCCGATCGAGCTCGACGCGGTGTATCAGTCGCTCGACGATCTGTCGGTCGCGCTCGGTCCCAAGGGTGCCAACAAGGAAGGCTCGCTGAGCGAACTCCTCGACGGCACGGCCAAACAGCTCGACGGCCAAGGTGCCCAGCTCAATGAGACGATCAAGAACTTCGGAAAGCTCAGTACGACATTGTCGAACAACAAAGAGGAACTGTTCGGCGGGCTCCGCGAGGTCGAACAGTTCGTGTCGCTGCTGAAGACCAACGACTCGGCTGTCCGGTCGTTCAACGACAGTACGGCCAAGGTCTCGACAGTGCTCGAAGGTGAACGCGATGACCTCAAAGCGACGCTCGAGGCGCTCAGCGTCGCCTTGGTCGACGTCAATACGCTCGTCAAGGAGAATCGTGGCGCGCTGCGCGGAAACGTCGACAACATCGCCTCTTTGGCCAAGGTCCTGGCCAAGCACAAGGATGATCTGGCCGACATCACGACCAACGCTCCGACGGCGCTGACCAATATCTCATTGGCCTACAACAGCCGCTCTGGCACGCTCGATACTCGTGCCGACATTCCCGAGTTGGTGTTCGGCGTGCTCGACAATCCGGCCTCGCTCGTGTGCAATCTCTTGGGGGAGACGCTCAACGACGACGGCCTGTGTTCGACACTTTCGGGTCTGCTGCCTTCCTTGCTGCCGCGGGCATCGGTCGCATCACAAGGAGTCGCCGAACCCGCACCGTCCAATCGCACGCTCGCAGAGATGTTGGCGGTGAACTGATGAGAGCCAAGAACATGAAGTGGGTTGCCGGTGCGGCGAGCCTCGCGATGTTGGGCGGGTGCGGCTTCTCGCCCTATGACCTGCCATTGCCTGGCGGCGCCGATCTCGGCAGTGAGCCGTATTCGGTCAAGATCCAGTTCCGTGACGTCCTCGACCTGGTGCCGCAAAGCGCCGTCAGGGTCAACGACATCGCGGTCGGCAAGGTCACCGATATCGAGCTGCGGGGCTGGACGGCGCAAGTGACCGTCAAGGTCAACAATGACGTCAAGCTCCCGGACAACGCTGTGGCCACGATCCGCCAGACCAGTCTGCTCGGCGAGAAGTTCGTGTCGCTGGCGCCGCCGGCGAACGGAGCGGACGGACAGTTGGGCAATGGCGACACGATCCCGATCGAGCGAGCCGGTCGAAACCCCGAGATCGAAGAGGTTCTCGGCGCGGCGTCGTTGCTGTTCAACGGTGGCGGTCTGGAGAAGACCAACACGATCGTCAAGGAGCTCAACAACGCTCTGGGCGGCAATGAGCCCGAGGTGCGCGAGCTCATCCAGTCGACCTCGACGTTCATCTCTCAGCTCGACCAGAACAAGGAAGCCCTCCTGACCTCGTTGGAGAAGGTCAACCGCCTCGCGGTGGCGACCAACGATCAGGAGGACGCCATCACCGGAGCGCTCGACGATCTGCCGGCGGCTCTCAAGGTCGTCAATCAGCAGCGCGATGATCTGGTTGGTCTCCTGCAGTCGCTCGACCGGCTCAGTGATGTCGCGACCGGAGTGATCAGGAAGTCGAAGGACGACACGATCGCCGATCTCAAGGCACTCGCACCGACGTTGAAGAATCTTGCCGCGGCCGGGGACGATCTGGCCACTGCGACCCAAGGACTGTTGACGTACCCGTTCACGGACGGATTCGTCGGCGGTTCGGTCGCCGCAGCGACGGCCCGTTGCCAGGACGCGCCCGAGATCAAGGAAGGCGCGTGCTTCGGTGACTTCGCCAACTTGTCATTGCGTCTCGACATCAGCGCGACCCAGTTGACCAATCTGCTCGGTGGATTCGACCTGACCAAGGGGTTGTCGGGCGACCCCGCAGGCACCCCCAAAGCACCGGCGGCACCGGCCGGTGGAGCGGGTCAGGCGACCGACCCGGCGCTGTCGGGCGGCGACCTCGCCGACCTGATCGCGGGACTTCTCCCCGGCGGTAAGAAGAGTTCGCCTGACCCGGCCGCGACGACCGCGCCACCGGCCTCCGGCGGAGGCAGCGGCGCCACCCCCGGTGCTGCGACACCCTCACCCAAACCACCGTCTGGCGGCCTGCTCTGCGGCCTGTTCGGTACGTGCCGAACAGCAGTGGCCAATTCGCCGGCGGCTGACGCCGGCATGATCCTTCTCGAACCGGCGGTGGCTCCGTGATCACCAGACTGACCAAGATCCAACTCGTCATCTTCGCGATCGTCACGTTGTTGGGCGGAGCGTTCGTCGGGGGCCGCTACGCGCAGATCGACCGCCTGGTTGTCGATCGCAGTTTCCCCGTCACAGCGCAGTTCGCCGACTCCGGAGGTATTTTCGCCGGGGCACAGGTGACCTATCGGGGTATCCCAGTCGGCAAAGTCGGCAAGTTGACGTTCAAGGACGCCGGAGTGTTGGCGACCCTCGACATCGAGAACAGTGCGCCGAACATCCCGGCTGACACCTTGGCCGTCGTGGCCAACAAGTCGGCGATCGGAGAGCAGTACGTCGACCTGCAGCCGCGGACCAACACGGGTCCCTACCTCACCAAGGGTGCCAAGATCTCCCTGCGTGACACCAAGATCCCGATCGACACCACGACGCTGCTGGTCGATGTCAACGACCTGGTCACATCGGTCAACACCGACAGCCTGCGTACCGTCGTCAGCGAACTGGGTCAAGCCTTCGAAGGCACCGGCGAAGATCTGTCGACGATCCTCGACACTTCGTCGGAGTTCATCAGGACCGCCGACGACAATATCGACGTCACGCGTGCGCTGATCCGCAATTCCGATTCAGTCCTGCAGACTCAGATCGACAAACAAGGCGAACTCGGGACTTTCTCGAAGAACCTGGCGCTCCTCTCGGACACCCTCGTGGATGCGGACCCCGATCTGCGCCGTCTGATCGACAAGGGCAGCGACAGCGCCCGCACGGTGCGCAAGGTTGTCGATGAGAATGCGACCGATCTCAGCAGCGCGATCCGCGATCTCGTGACGGCCAACAAGCCGTTGTCGGAGAATGTGCTGGGCCTGCAGGCGATATTCATTTTGTACCCGTACCTGTTGCAGGGCTCGTTCTCGGTCACGGACCCCGAGGTCATCAACGGCAAGGAGACCGGCGAGTACAACGCCACATTCGGTCTCGTTCTGACTGATCTGACCCCGACCTGCTCGTATGCTCAAAACGGCGGATCCGGCTCCGGCTACCGTGAGCGGCGGCCCGAGGGTTCCATCGGCGACGACCTGGCCTTCGATACGAATGTCGACTGTAAGGTCAAGGACAACCACATCTCACGGCAGGCATCCAAGACGGTGCTCAAGCGATCTGCTGCCGGAACCGTCACGCACGACGGTCCGACGGCAACTGGAAAGGACTCCTGGAAGTGGCTGTTGAGCGACCCAGTGAATCAGTGACCACCCGGTCCGCTCGCCCCCTCGTCCTCGTCCTCGCCGGCCTCATCGTGCTTGGTGTGGTGCTGGGTGCGACGGGGTTGTTCGTCAAGGCGTCCGCCGACGGTGACGGCAACACCGCTGACCGTAATCAGGTCATCGCCCGGGCCAACGACTTCGCAATTGCCTACAACACCTACGATGTCGCGGACCTCGCCGATTACCAGAAAAGGCTGAAGGGTCTCCTCACGCCCAAATACGATGCCCAGTTCGTCGAAGTGACCGACGCGATCTTCGGTGCGCTCAAGGACAAGAAGCAGATCAGCGGCGAAGCGAAGGTCCTCGGTGCCGCGGTCGAGAGCATCGACGATGACTCGGCGGTGGCGATCGTGGCCGTGGACGCGGCGATCAGCAACACCGACAACACTGCTGCTGTGCCACGGCACTTCCGTTGGAAGGTCTCGTTCACCAAGTCCAAGGGTGAATGGCTGGTGTCCGACTTCGAGAGCGTCGCGTCCGTCGAGGCGAGCGTCGGCACTCCGACACCGTCGCCCGGCACGCAGGAAGGTGGCGACAAATGAGCGATGACAACAAGCCCGTGAGGCGCCGACGTATCGCGGGGGAGAAGCCCGTGGCTGCACCCGTGCCGAAGCCGGTCGTGCGCAAGACCCCGATCAAGCGCGGCACCCCCAAGGCGCCGGCCGCGACCCCCACACCGGCGACTCCCAAGGTCAGCACGGCGGTCCGGCCGACGCCCGTCACCGTCGAGACTCCCGTGCCGAGTCAGCCCACTCCGCGCCGCAGCAGGCGAGACCTGTTGCCGGTCGTGGTGCTCGCCCTGTTCGCCGCGGCGTCGATCGCGGTGGGAGCCTTCCTGTTGATCGACGGGCTGAAGGAATCGGGCGGCAAGGGTGACGTCGAGACGGCGCACACCCGCGCGGCATCGGCCGCCGGATCGGCAGCCGAGACGATCTTCTCCTTTCGATACGACAAGCTCGACGATCACCTGACCACGTCGAAAGCGCTCATGACACCGAAGTTCGCGAAGGACTTCGACAAGATCGCGCCCGCACTGACCGAACTGGCTCCACAACGCAAGATCGTCGTGGAGGCAGTCGCCCGTGAGGCTGCGGCTCTGCCCTGCGGCAGCGGCTGTTCTGCCGACAAAGCCGACGTCTTGGTGTTCCTCGATCAGGGTCGGCTCGTCGGCGAATCCAAGACGCCCACGGTGTTCGCCAACCGGGTCAAGGTCTCGATGGTCCGCAGCGGGGACGACTGGCTCGTCGCCGACATCCGCGCCCTCTGAACCCGTCCCCAACCCCCGTCCCCGCCCCTCATGGGCGGTGCGCTGGCGTCCACTTCGAGCGTCAAGCTGGACGCCAACGCACCGGCCCAGGTGGAGGTCGGGGGTCGAGAAAGCCATCTAGAATCCCTGACCGGGAGCAGAATGTCAAGACCCGCCCTTGCTTCGGCGTGGCCCGCGGGTTACACTAAACTTTCGCGCTCGTTCTGACCTGCCCTCACTCCCTTCTCGGGCTACAGGGTGCCCCTTGACCGGGGTCGTTTGGCGTGCGCGCAGCACGAACCCAATGCAACCGCCAGCGAGCCCTTGGAAGGACCCCTCTTGGCCGCCTCGCGCACCTCCGCAACTGTTCAGCCCCGCCGCGTCTCCTTCGCCAAAATTGCAGAACCACTCGAGGTCCCGGAGCTTCTCGCTCTGCAGACCGACAGCTTTGCTTGGCTGATCGGAGACGAGAAATGGCAGGAGTCAGTCAATACTGCACTGGCCTCCGGTCGGACCGACGTCTCGACCAAGTCCGGACTCGAAGAGATCTTCGAAGAGATCTCCCCGATCGAGGACTTCTCCGAGACGATGAGCCTGTCGTTCCGCGATCACCGGTTCGAGCCGGCGAAGTACTCCGTCGACGACTGCAAGGACCGCGACGTCACGTACGCCGCGCCGTTGTTCGTCACAGCTGAGTTCATGAACAACGAGACTGGCGAGATCAAGAGCCAGACCGTCTTCATGGGCGACTTCCCGCTGATGACCGACAAGGGCACGTTCATCATCAACGGCACCGAGCGTGTCGTCGTCTCGCAGCTCGTCCGTTCGCCGGGCGTCTACTTCGAGCGCACCGCCGACAAGACGTCCGACAAGGACATCTACACCGCCAAGGTCATCCCTTCGCGCGGCGCGTGGCTCGAGTTCGAGATCGACAAGCGCGACATGGTCGGCGTCCGCCTCGATCGCAAGCGCAAGCAGAGCGTCACGGTTCTGCTCAAGGCGCTCGGCTGGACCGAGGCGCAGATCCTCGAAGAGTTCGGCCAGTACGAGTCGATCCGCCTGACGCTGGAGAAGGACAACACCACGGGTCAGGACGAGGCGCTCCTCGACATCTACCGCAAGCTGCGTCCCGGCGAACCGCCGAGCCGCGAAGCCGCGCAGACGCTGTTGGACAACTACTACTTCAACGCCAAGCGCTACGACACGGCCAAGGTCGGTCGCTACAAGATCAACAAGAAGCTCGGCGTCGACGAGGCGTTCGATCAGCAGACCCTCACGATTGACGACATCGTCTCGACGATCAAGTACATCGTGGCTCTGCATGCCGGCGAGACCGAACTGACGACCGCTGCTGGTCAGACGATCGTCGAAGCCGACGACATCGATCACTTCGGCAACCGCCGTATGCGTTCGGTCGGCGAGCTCATCCAGAACCAGCTCCGCACGGGCCTGGCCCGCATGGAGCGCGTGGTTCGTGAGCGGATGACAACTCAGGACGTCGAGGCCATCACGCCGCAGACCCTGATCAACATCCGCCCGGTCGTCGCGGCGCTGAAGGAGTTCTTCGGAACATCCCAGCTGTCGCAGTTCATGGATCAGAACAACCCGCTCGCGGGCCTGACGCACAAGCGTCGTCTGTCGGCCCTCGGACCGGGCGGTCTGTCCCGTGAGCGCGCCGGCTACGAGGTCCGTGACGTCCACCCGTCGCACTACGGCCGTATGTGCCCGATCGAGACCCCCGAAGGCCCGAACATCGGCCTGATCGGTTCGCTCGCGTCCTATGGTCGGATCAACTCGTTCGGTTTCGTCGAGACGCCTTACCGCAAGGTCATCGACAACAAGGTCAGCGAGCAGATCGATTACCTGACGGCAACCGATGAAGACCGTTACATCGTTGCGCAGGCCAACTCCGGCCTGAACGAAGATGGCTCGTTCTCTGAAGACATGGTTCTGGTGCGTCAGCGTGGAGGCGAGGCCGAGCTTCGTCCCGCCGCCGATGTCGACTACATGGACGTTTCGCCGCGCCAGATGGTGTCGGTGGCCACGGCCCTGATCCCGTTCCTCGAGCACGACGATGCCAACCGCGCCCTCATGGGCTCGAACATGCAGCGTCAGGCCGTTCCGTTGATCCGCAACGACGCCCCGCTCGTCGGCACCGGCATGGAGTTCCGTGCCGCCGTCGACGCCGGTGACGTCACAGTTGCCAAGGTCGCCGGTGTGGTCAACGAGGTGTCGGCCGACGCAGTCGAGATCATGCAGGACGACGGCTCGTACTTCACGTACCGCCTCGCCAAGTTCAAGCGCTCCAACCAGGGCACTTGCACCAACCAGCGTCCGCTCGTGACGCAGGGACAGCGAGTCGAGGTCGGCACTCCGCTGGCTGATGGTCCGTGCACCGACGAGGGTGAGATGGCGCTGGGCACCAACCTGCTCGTCGCCTTCATGCCCTGGCAGGGTCACAACTACGAGGACGCGATCATCCTGTCCCAGCGCGTCGTCCAAGACGATGTGCTGACCTCGATCCACATCGAGGAGCACGAGGTCGACGCTCGCGACACCAAGCTCGGCCCCGAGGAGATCACGCGGGACATCCCCAACGTCTCCGAGGAGATGCTGGCCGACCTCGACGAGCGCGGAATCATCCGCATCGGCGCCGAGGTCTCCAACGGTGACGTCCTGGTCGGAAAGGTCACGCCGAAGGGCGAGACCGAACTGACTCCCGAAGAGCGTCTGCTCCGGGCGATCTTCGGTGAGAAGGCGCGCGAAGTGCGCGACACCTCGCTGAAGGTTCCGCACGGCGAGAGCGGCACCGTCATCGGCGTCCGGGTCTTCGACTCGGCCGAAGGCGATGAACTCTCCCCGGGCGTCAACCAGCTGGTTCGCGTCTACGTGGCCCAGAAGCGCAAGATCTCCAACGGTGACAAACTTGCCGGCCGTCACGGCAACAAGGGCGTCATCTCCAAGATCCTGCCCGTCGAGGACATGCCGTTCCTCGAAGACGGCACTCCGGTCGACATCGTGCTCAACCCGCTCGGTATCCCCGGTCGAATGAACGTCGGTCAGGTCCTGGAGACGCACCTCGGTTGGGTCGCCAAGACTGGCTGGGACATTGCGGACCTCAAGGACGAATGGGCCGAGCGCCTGCGCGGTATCGGTGCGGATCGCGCGCCTGCCGACAGCAATGTCGCGACGCCGGTCTTCGACGGTGCCCGCGAGGACGAGATCCAGGGACTCCTGGCCTCGACCCTGCCCAACCGCGACGGTCAGCGCATGGTCAAGCGTGACGGTAAGGCGATGCTGTTCGACGGTCGTACCGGCGAGCAGTTCCCCGATCCGGTCTCGGTCGGCTACATGTACCTGCTGAAGCTGCACCACTTGGTCGACGACAAGATCCACGCACGTTCCACGGGTCCGTACTCGATGATCACGCAGCAGCCGCTGGGCGGTAAGGCGCAGTTCGGTGGACAGCGATTCGGTGAGATGGAGGTCTGGGCACTTGAGGCCTACGGAGCGGCGTACGCGCTGCAGGAACTCCTGACCATCAAGTCCGATGACATCCTCGGCCGCGTCAAGGTCTACGAAGCCATCGTCAAGGGCGAGAACGTGCCCGAACCCGGTATCCCCGAGTCGTTCAAGGTTCTCGTCAAGGAGATGCAGTCCCTGTGTCTCAACGTCGAGGTGCTCTCGAGCGACGGAACCGCTGTCGAGATGCGCGATGCGGAAGAGGATCTCTTCCGTGCCGCCGAAGAACTCGGCATCGATCTGTCCAGGCGCGAGCCCTCCAGCGTGGAGGAGGTCTGAGCGCTAGCGCTCAGACCCTCTCTCCGCCCGCAAGAACTTTCGAAAGGGAAAGAAGACAAACGTGCTTGACGTGAACTTCTTCGATCAAATCCGGATCGGTCTCGCGACCGCCGACGACATCCGCGGATGGTCGTTCGGCGAGGTCAAGAAGCCCGAGACGATCAACTACCGCACGCTCAAGCCCGAGCGTGACGGACTCTTCTGCGAGAAGATTTTCGGTCCCACCCGGGACTGGGAATGCTATTGCGGCAAGTACAAGCGCGTGCGCTTCAAGGGCATCATCTGCGAGCGTTGTGGCGTTGAAGTCACCCGCTCCAAGGTGCGCCGTGAGCGTATGGGCCACATCGAGCTCGCTGCTCCGGTCACCCACATCTGGTACTTCAAGGGCGTCCCCTCGCGCTTGGGCTACCTGCTCGATCTGGCCCCGAAGGACCTCGAGAAGGTCATCTACTTCGCGGCCTACATGATCACCAAGGTTGACGAGGATGCTCGCCACCAGGATCTGTCGAGCCTCGAAGCCAAGATTCAGATGGAGCGCGAGCAGCTCGAGAACCGTCGTGACAACGAGGTCAACGAGCGCATGCAGAAGCTCGAAGAGGACCTCGCGGCCCTCGAGGCCGAAGGTGCCAAGGCCGACGCCAAGCGCAAGGTCAAGGATTCGGCCGAGCGTGAGGCCAAGCAGCGTCGTGACCGCGCCCAGCGCGAGATCGATCGTCTCGACGAGGTGTGGAGCCGGTTCAAGAACCTCAAGGTCCAGGACCTCGAAGGCGACGAGCTGCTCTACCGCGAGATGACCTACCGCTTCGGTAAGTACTTCGAGGGCTACATGGGCGCCATGGCGATCCAGAAGCGTCTCCAGGACTTCGATCTCGACGCCGAGCAGGAGCTCCTCAAGGAGATCATCGCTACCGGCAAGGGCCAGAAGAAGACCCGGGCGCTCAAGCGCCTCAAGGTCGTCGAGGCATTCCGTGGCAGCAGCAACCACCCGGCCGGCATGGTCCTCGACGCTGTTCCGGTGATCCCGCCGGAACTGCGTCCCATGGTCCAGCTCGACGGTGGACGCTTCGCGACGTCGGATCTCAACGATCTGTACCGACGTGTGATCAACCGCAACAACCGCCTCAAGCGTCTGCTTGATCTCGGCGCGCCGGAGATCATCGTCAACAACGAGAAGCGCATGCTTCAGGAGGCCGTTGACTCGCTGTTCGACAACGGCCGTCGTGGACGTCCGGTCACCGGACCGGGCAACCGTCCGCTGAAGTCGATCTCCGACATGCTCAAGGGCAAGCAGGGTCGCTTCCGTCAGAACCTGCTCGGTAAGCGCGTCGACTACTCGGGCCGTTCGGTCATCGTCGTCGGCCCGCAGCTCAAGCTGCACCAGTGTGGCCTGCCCAAGCAGATGGCACTCGAGCTGTTCAAGCCGTTCGTCATGAAGCGTCTGGTCGATCTCAACCACGCGCAGAACATCAAGAGCGCCAAGCGCATGGTCGAGCGTGCTCGTCCGGTCGTGTGGGACGTCCTCGAAGAGGTCATCACCGAGCACCCCGTGCTGCTCAACCGCGCACCAACGCTGCACCGCCTGGGCATCCAGGCATTCGAACCGCAGCTCATCGAGGGCAAGGCCATCCAGATTCACCCGCTCGTCTGCTCGGCGTTCAACGCCGACTTCGACGGTGACCAGATGGCCGTGCACCTGCCGCTGAGCGCGGAGGCGCAGGCTGAGGCCCGCGTCCTGATGCTGTCGACGAACAACATCTTGAAGCCGTCCGATGGTCGCCCCGTGACCATGCCGACACAGGACATGATCATCGGTCTGTACTTCCTGACCCTTGAGCGTTCCGGACATGTGGGCGAGGGCAAGGCCTTCAGCTCGGTCTCCGAGGCGATGATGGCCTTCGAGCAGAAGTCGATCTCGCTGCAGAGCCACGTCAAGATCCGCATCGGTGGCAAGACCCTGGAAACCACCCTCGGTCGCGCGATCTTCAATGAGGCGCTGCCGGACGACTACCCGTTCGTCAACCATCAGGTCGGCAAGAACCAGCTGGGCGTCATCGTCAACGATCTCGCCGAGCGTTACTCCAAGGTCGACGTCGCCAACGCGCTCGACAACCTCAAGGACACCGGCTTCCACTGGGGCACCCGCTCCGGTGTGACCGTGTCGATCGAGGATGTCGTCACGCCGCCGCGCAAGCAGGAGATCCTGGGTGGTTACGAGACGCAGGCCGCCAAGGTCCAGACGCAGTTCGACCGCGGTCTGATCACCGAGGACGAGCGTCGTCAGGAACTCATCGAGATCTGGACCCAGGCAACTGCCGAGGTCACCGAGGAGATGCTCAAGGGCTTCACCGAGGACAACCCGATCTGGATGATGGTCGACTCGGGTGCTCGAGGCAACATGATGCAGGTCCGTCAGATCGCCGGTATGCGTGGACTCGTGGCCAACCCGAAGGGCGAGATCATTCCTCGCCCCATCAAGGCCAACTTCCGCGAGGGCCTGTCGGTCGTCGAGTACTTCATCGCGACGCACGGCGCTCGTAAGGGTCTGGCCGACACGGCTCTTCGTACGGCTGACTCCGGCTACCTGACTCGTCGACTCGTCGACGTCAGCCAGGACGTCATCATCCGTGAAGAGGACTGCGGTACTGAGCGTGGTCTCAAGCAGGTCATCGCCACCAAGCTCGACGACGGCCGTCTGGTCGCCGCTGAGAACGTGGAGACAGCTGCTTACTCGCGCACCGCGGCCACCGATGTCGTCAACGACAAGGGTGAGATCCTGATCGCTGCGGGTGGTGAACTCGGCGACGTCGAGATCGCCAACCTCATCGAAGAAGGCGTCGAGGAGATCAAGGTCCGCACCGTCTTGACCTGTGAGGCCAAGGCCGGTACGTGCGCCCGTTGCTACGGACGTTCGCTGGCCACCGGCAAGCTCGTCGACATCGGTGAGGCCGTCGGTACCATCGCGGCCCAGTCGATCGGTGAGCCCGGAACGCAGCTCACGATGCGTACCTTCCACACCGGTGGTGTGGCCGGTGACGACATCACGCACGGCCTGCCGCGCGTCGTGGAGCTTTTCGAAGCACGTCAGCCCAAGGGCAAGGCGCCGATCACCGAATCGGCCGGCCGCGTCGTCATCGACGACTCGGACAAGACCCGCAAGCTCGTCGTGACTCCCGATGACGGTTCCGAGCCGCTGGAGTACCCCGTCACCAAGCGCGCGCGCCTGCTGATCTCCGACGGCGATCACGTCGAGGTCGGTCAGATGCTGACGCACGGTACGCCCGATCCGCAGGAAGTTCTGCGTATCCTCGGTGTCCGTCGTGCGCAGGAACACCTCGTGGACCAGGTCCAGGAGGTCTACCGCTCGCAGGGTGTGGCCATCCACGACAAGCACATCGAGATCATCGTGCGACAGATGTTGCGCCGGGTCACGGTCATCGAGCAGGGCGATGCCCAGCTGATCCCCGGTGACCTGGTCGACCGTGCGATCTTCGAAGAGGAGAACCGTCGCGTCGTGGCCGAGGGTGGCACGCCCGCCTCCGGCCGTCCGGTGCTGATGGGTATCACGAAGGCCTCGCTGGCCGTCGAGTCGTGGCTGTCGGCCGCCTCCTTCCAGGAGACGACCCGCGTCCTGACCGACGCAGCCATCCACGGCAAGTCGGACTCGCTGCGCGGTCTGAAGGAGAACATCATCATCGGCAAGCTCATCCCGGCGGGTACCGGTCTCGACCGTTACCGCAACATCCGGGTCGAGCCGACCGAAGAGGCCCGTCAGGCCGCCTATGCCGTCACCGGCTACGGCGACTACGACTATGGCTTCGGTGGCGTCGAGAGCACCTCGGTGCAGATCGACGACTTCGACTTCACGTCGTACGACAGCTGAGTTGAACTGAGAAAGCCCCCGGTCGCTTGCGGCCGGGGGCTTTCCCATCCCCCGCTCGCGAGTCACCTAATTACTGCCGACGAGTCACTTGGTTACGGTCGGCGAGTCAGTCGATGACAAGGACGAACGACTCGGTGACTCGCGGGACGTAATTAAGTGACTCGCGGGGTCTAACTCAGTGACTCGCGAGGATGAGGGCGATCTGCTTGGCGGTCTGGCGGGCGTTCGAGGGTTGCTCGTAGAACTCTTTGTGGGTCTTGGAGGGGGTCTGACCAGGGCTCCCTGCGCCATTGCAGATCTCGTCGTCAGCGACACAGAAACTGATCGCGATGTCGCGAAGGTTCTCGCCGATGGGGGTCCCCGCTCCGAGGCGTCCAGGAAGGGGAGCGGCTGATCCGTACGTCCACTGAGCGATGCGGTCGTCGGGATTGCGTCGCGGATCGGCGATCATCGCGACCGCGGCAACGGAGGCGGCCAAGGAGTCCGGAAGGTCGAGCGCCGCTGCATGAGCGACTTGAGCGCCCTGGCTGAATCCGATCAGGACGAACCGGGCATCCGGGCAGGTGGCTTGCAGCTTCTTCAGCCGCGACGCCATCAAGCGGGCCCCGTCAGAGACGTGCTCGACGTAGAGCGCCTGGGTGGCCGACGCAGCCGCGTCGTAGCGGACGCCCACGATCCTGGTGGTCCAACCGTTGCTTCGGTGCAGTTGTTTCGCGAGTTGCACCGCGGTGGCCCGTGCCTCGCCGCCGACCCCGTAGTTCTTGTCGGGGTCCTGGGTCGATCCCCGTGCCCCCAGCACGATCAGGTCTGCGCAGCCGGTGCTGACGATCGTCTCTGACGGCCTGGTGTCCTTCGGATCGGGTGATCCTTTGCTCGGGCCGCCGCAAGCGCTCAGGCAGAGGATGGCCGCGGCTGAGACGAGGAGCGAGGTGCGGCTCATGGGCTGTGCGCCGCCGGTTTGTCCAGCTTCTCGAGTTCGCTGACCGGCACCCGAACCGACGGTGGCTCGGCCTCCCGGAAGAGCCAGGTCAGCTTGGGCTCGAAGATCGGCCGGAAGATCGTGGCGACGGGCTTGGTCATCAGCAGGTTGGCCAGCACCACAGCGCCGAGAATGAATCCGAGCACCGCCCAGGCGCCGTATTGCTCCATGTTCTTCCACAGGTCCAGCTCGCGGTCGAGCAGGATGATGATGAAGCCGTGCAGCAGGTAGCAGTAGAACGTGCGTCCGCCCAGCACCGTCGTGATGGACCGTGAGCGGGGGATCAGCGAGAGGGTCGCGAACGTCAGGACCGCCCCCACCAAGAGCAAACCTCCGCGGGTGGCCATGCCGTCCCACGCTCCGGCGTCCAATGGCGGTTCGGAGTAGCGGTCCTTCCACAGCAGCCAGCGGGTGATCCACTCACCGGAATACAACTGGCAGATGACGAATGCCGTCACCAACGTGATGGCCGACAGGATGCGAATACGCCAGTCGCCCAGCCGCATGAACAGATCGCGGTTCATGTGCAGACCGATGACCCAGAAGGGCAACAGCGCGAGCACCTTGGGCAGTGCGAGCACGTTCGGGATCTCGATCAGACCGGCCAGCAAGGAAATCACGATCGACGTCGTGATGGGGTATTTGAGTGCCCGCCAGATCGGGGTCGTGATGCGCCACAAGAACAGAGCCGCCAGGAACCAGCCGATCCACTGCGGCGACAAGATCATGAGGGTCTCGGGTTCCCCGTCGTAGTGCCGGGTGATGAGCTGCAGGCTCGTCTCGACCAGCAGGTACGGGACGATCAAGGTGCTGACGATCCGGCGGATCTGCCGGAAGTCTCCGACGTAGTGCCGCGCGGTGTAGCCCGAGATCAGGATGAAAAACGGCATGTGGAACGAGTAGATCCACGTGTAGACGCCGTGCGCCGAGCTCATCACGACGTATTCGGTCAGGCAGTGTCCGATGACAACGAGGAGCATGACCCAGTAGCGGGCGTTGTCGAGATAGGCCACACGCTCCTTTGGCGGAGCGGTCGCAACCGGCAGCGGGTCGAGGGTACTCATTGCTCCTGACTCTAATAGCCTTGATCCACCTCGACCTCGGGGGAGATCGATTCATGGAGACCCATTCTTGGAGCATGATGTGAACGAGCCGTCACGAACCCAACGTCTGGGCGCCTACGCCGTGGTGCTGCGTGACGAGTCGATCCTGCTGACACGTATCTCACCACAGGGCTATCCGGCCGGCACGTGGACCCTGCCGGGTGGGGGAGTCGACCACGGCGAATCGCCGTATGACGCGGTGCTGCGTGAGTTGTACGAGGAGGCCGGCCTGCGGGCTCGCACCGCGCGGTTGGTCGACGTGCACGACATCCATCTCGTCGAGCTCGGTCGCGGCGACCGCTACGAGGACTACCACGGAGTCCACCTGCTGTATGTCGTCGATGTCGAGCCCGGCACCGAACCCCATGTCGTCGAGGTCGGCGGTACGACCGATCTGGCTCAGTGGGTGCCGATCAGCGACGTCGGCTCGGCGGTGTGGCCCGTCCTACCGATGGTCGAGCACGTGTTGGCGAGCCCGGATCACTTCGTGGTGGGCGTGTAGAGGAACGCGGTGTAGTTGCCACGGGCCGAAAGGATGTAGACGGCCCGAGCCGTGGCCCCGTCCTTGGTCCGCACCGAGTAGCTCGTACCGACCGAGTTGAGGTCCTCGACGACATCCTTGCTGACGGTGCCCTTGGGATTATTGGCTGCCACGAACTGCTCGGCGAGCTGATCCGCGTCGGCCGCACTGGCATTGGTCGTGACGGCGAACGGAACCTTGAATCCGCTCAGCAGGAGCGTCGACGCCGGCGGCACGGTCCACCCGTTGACGAGTTTGGTCGTCAACGGCGCGTCCTCGTCCATCTTGGGCCAGATCAGTCCGGAGGTGTCTTCGGTCGAATTGACGTCGGCGATATCGGACAGCGAGCCGGTGTCGGAGCTGAGTTGGACGGTACGTGGATCGCCGACCGCCTCGACCGTCAGCTCCATGACCGGACGGGTCAGCGAGGCCGGGGGAGAGGTGCGGGTCGAGAGCTTGCCCGGATCGACCGACAATCGAACGTCGATCTCCCGGTCGTCCTCGGTCATGCCGCGGACAGATGCCTGGCAGCCGGTGATCCGGCGATCGGTGGACTGGCAGTGCTTCGAGAGATCGTTGAGGTCGAGGTTCGCCGTCGGGATGGCAGCGTTGATCTGCGCCAACATCCGTCGGAGTACCTCAGTCGGATCTCCGTCTATCCGCATGAGCGACACCGATGTGTCGGGACGGGGGGCGTCTTCGAGCAGTTTGAACGTGTCGGGGCTGGGCCGTGTCGTGGGCGTGGGGGTCGGCGTGGGTATCGGTGTGCCGTCGGCCTCTTCCTCAGCGGCCTTCTGGGCCTCTTCGGCGGCTTTCTGGGCGACGGCGGCGTTCAGCTCCGGCGTGTAGTCGGCGATGAGCCTTGCGCTGCGGTAGCGGAACAGCGGGCCGAGCTGCGTCGCGCCGCGCGGCACGAAAAGTCCGTAGGCGATGGGGCTCTCGGGGCCCGACTCGTGCTCCGACAGATCCGGTGCCTTGGTCGACGTCGGGGTCGCGGTCGTGGTGGGACGTGTGGAGGGATCGCCGTCGGGGGACTCTTGGCTCGTGCATGCTGCCGTGGCGGCGAGGAGCGCGGCGACAACCGCCACCGACATAGCCCGAGACTTCATATGTTCCCCTTGCGTGACGTGTTGTGCTGCCCGTATTCGAGCCACGTCGAGATGACGGCCTCTCGTGCACCAGCTCCACACGATATCGTTTCGCCCCAAGTCACCCCAAGCAGACGGGACAATCAGCCCGATGGCACGCATCTCCACGACGGATCGGGTTTTCGTCAGCCTGCGCGAGTCGATCGTGACAGGTGAGTTTCCGGCTGGATCGCTGCACTCGATCTACCGACTCGCCGACATCCTCGAAGTATCGCGGACGCCGGTCAGGGACGCGGTGTTGCGGCTTGCCGATCTGGGTCTCGTGACGATCGAACGCAACCGGGGTGTGCGTATCCGCGGTGTCTCAGTGGCCGACGTGAGGGCCGCCTTCGAGTTGCGTCTGATGCTCGAAGTCCCGGCCGCTGCCCTCGCGGCCTCGCACGCCGACGCCGGTACCGTCGCGGCGATCGAAACCGAACTCGCCGCGATGCGCGAGTGCGCCGAGAAGGCCGACGAATCCGGACTGATGGCACATGACCGTCAACTGCACCAGGCCATTTCGGCGGTCATGAACAATCCGCGCCTGCAGACCGAACTCATGACATTGAGCGATTCGATCCAGGCGCGGGGTGCTCTCACGATCGATCGCTCACGCGGTATGACGGATGTGGCCAACGAGCATGTCCCGATCGTCGACGCGATCGTGTCGCGGGATCCGCAGGCTGCTGCGGCACGCATGGAGGAGCACCTGGTGCACACTGCGACATTGCTGATGCACCAGGTGGCTGTGCCGGGGGAGCAGGAGGTCGATCCGGGCTGGGCCCGTGATCTGGTGCGCTATCTGCAGATCCCTCGAGGTGACGATTTGCCAGACGCCGACGCGCAGTAGCATGCTAGTGGAATCATCATCGGGGAACGAGGAGTCGAGATGCCGGGATTCGAACCGCAGCAGCCAGAAACCGTCTTCACGTATGGCGCACCGGGCTTGAAGTTCGGTGCCGGTGCGCGGCACGAACTCGCGCATGATCTGGCCCAGTTCGATGCGCGTCGAGTGCTCGTCGTGACCGATCCAGGGGTCGAGGCCACGGGCGCTCCTGCGTCGATTGCCGATTCCCTTCGATCGGCCTCGATCGAGACTGTCGTCTTCGCGCGCAGTCGCGTCGAGCCGACCGATGCAAGCCTGCAGGAGGCCATCGCCTTCGCCCGGGCCGAGGGGCCATTCGACGTCATCGTGGCGGTCGGCGGCGGCAGCGCGATCGACACCGCGAAGGCGGTCAACCTGCTGACGACCAATGACGGTGAGCTGTTCGACTACATCAACGCGCCCGTGGGTCGAGCTCGGGCACCGAAGAAGCCGCTCCTCCCGATGATCGCGATTCCGACGACAACCGGTACCGGGAGTGAGAGCACGACGATCTGCGTCCTCGACGTCGTCAGCCAGCACGTCAAGACCGGCATCTCGCACGCCCGGCTGAGGCCGACCCTCGCGGTGGTCGACCCGGAGCTGACTTTGACCCAACCAGCGGGCGTCACCGCCGCCTCGGGGCTCGACATCTTGTGCCACGCCCTCGAGAGTTACACCGCCCGTCCGTTCGAGTCCTATGAGCGCAAGCAGGCCGATGAGCGGGTGCCCTACTGCGGCTCCAATCCGATCGCGGACATGTGGTCGGAAAAGGCACTGAGCCTAATGGCGAGCTCGTTTCGGACCGCGGTGCATGACGGTGGCAATATGGCGGCACGCACCGAGGTCGCGATGGCGGCGACGTTCGCGGGGCTCGGCTTCGGCAACGCCGGGGTCCATATCCCGCATGCCAATGCCTATCCGATCGCCGGCCAGGTGCGCGATTTCCGGCCCGCGGACTATGACGTCGACCATGCCATGGTGCCCCACGGCATGGCCGTCTCTCTGACGGCACCGGCAGCCTTCCGGTTCACGTTCTCGGCCTCACCCGAACGCCACGTCCGGGCCGCAGAGCTGCTCGCTCCCGACGCCGTGAGACCCGACGACCCGGCGGATTTCCTGCCCCAGGTGCTCGCGGGCATCATGCGCGATGTCGGCATCCCATCGGGCATCGCGGAGGTCGGATTCGGCACGAGCGACATCGATTCGCTCGTCGAAGGCACCATGAAGCAGCAGCGTCTGCTGGCGACTGCGCCACTAGTGGTGACCGAGGACGACGTCGCCACGATCCTGAACAACTCCATCGAGAATTGGTAATAGCCATGACACGCTCCTCCGTCGCGCTCGGTCGCGGCTTCGCCGCTGCATGGCTGTCGGCCTGCGGCCGACCTATGGTGACATCGGTGGCCGCTGCATGACCGTACTGACGTCAGATGTGGTCGCCGAGCTGCGGCGGCTCGGAGTCGCCGACGTCGACGACTCGACCATCACGAGGGCTCTCTACAGCAGCGATGCGTCCTTGTACCGGGTCATTCCCCAGGTCGTGGTGCGGCCGCGTAGCACCGAAGAGGTTCTCGCGACGATCGCTGCCTGTCGTGCGACCGGTGTTCCCCTGACATCACGTGGTGCCGGCACGTCGATCGCCGGCAATGCGATCGGTCCCGGCGTCGTGATGGACTTCACGAGACACCTCAATCGGGTCCTCGACATAGATGTCGAAGCTCGGACCGCACGCGTCGAACCCGGCACGGTCCATGCTGTGCTGCAGAAAGCTGCCACGCCGTCGGGGTTGCGATTCGGTCCGGACCCGTCGACCCACACCCGCTGCACGGTCGGCGGGATGATCGGGAACAACGCCTGCGGTTCGCGCGCGTTGGCCTACGGCCGCACAGCCGACAACATCATCGGTCTGGATGTCGTCACGATGGCCGGTGAGCAGCTCACCCTGGGCCGGGGATCGGCGCCGCAGTCATCGGCCACATTGGATGCTTTGCGCGATCTGATCGGTGCGAACCTGGCCACGGTCCGAACCGAGTTCGGCCGATTCGGACGGCAGGTTTCGGGATACAGCCTGGAGCATCTGCTGCCGGAGAACGGTTTCGACCTCGCGACGTTCATGGCCGGCACCGAGGGCACGCTGACCACGATGACGTCTGCGACCGTGCGGCTGGTGCAGGATCCGCCGGTCCGACAGGTGCTCGTGCTGGGCTACGGCTCGATGGCGGAGGCCGCCGACGATGTGCCGTCGCTGCTGCCGTTCGAGCCGACCGCGTGTGAGGGGCTCGACTCGCGGATCGTCGACGTCTACCGGACGCACCGGGGCTCAGTGCCCGACCTGCCCCGGGGGCAGGGCTGGCTCTTCATGGAGATCTCGGGGGAGACGGTCGGCGAGGTGGCCGATCGGGCACAGAAGGCGGCCCGTGCGGCCTCGGCGATAGATCACCGGATCGTCACCGCTGCCGGAGAGCAGGCCGTACTCTGGCGCATCCGCGAGGAAGGTGCGGGTCTGGCGACCCGCACCTTGCCGGGCAAAGCCTTGTCGGGCTGGGAGGATGCTGCGGTCCCACCTGAAAAGCTCGGCACCTATCTGCGCGAACTCGACGCCCTGTTGCAGTCCAATGGTCTCGACGGAGTGCCCTACGGACACTTCGGCGATGGTTGCGTGCACATCCGGATCGACTTTCCGCTCGACGCCGACGGCGGTCATCAGGTGTTCAGGCGGTTCCTGACCCAGGCGGCCACCCAGGTCGCGGCACATGGCGGTTCGCTGTCCGGCGAGCACGGTGACGGCCGGGCTCGCTCCGAGCTGCTGCCCTTGATGTACTCCGGTGAGGCGATCTCGCTGTTCGAGCAGGTCAAGGCCGTGCTCGACCCCGACGATCTGCTGAATCCTGGTGTGTTGGTGCGTCCTGCCGACGTGGACGCGGACCTGCGCGGTCCCGAATCGGTCCACTCTCCCGGACGCGAGAAGATGTCGGCCCGACTCGGGCTGCGGCTCGTGCACGACGACGGCGACTTCGGCAAAGCCGTGCACCGGTGCACGGGCGTCGGCAAGTGCATTGCCGACAACCGGGGCTCGAACGGTGTCATGTGCCCGTCGTTCCAAGCCACACGGAACGAGAAGGACAGCACCCGCGGACGTGCCCGGGTCCTGCAGGAAATGATGGACGGACGTCTCGTGACCGGTGGGTACCGGGCACCTGAGGTCCACGAGGCCCTCGACCTGTGCCTGTCGTGCAAGGGATGCGCCAGCGATTGCCCGACCGGCACCGATATGGCGACGTACAAGTCCGAGGTGCTCCATCAGTCGTACAAGGGACGGCTCCGACCGCGCAGCCACTACATCTTGGGCCGACTGCCGTTCTGGGCACGGATCACGTCTCCGATCGCCAGGTTGGCCAATCTGGGCCTGCGGACCCCGGGAGTGCGCTCGGTCGCCCGCTGGTTCGCCGGCGTCGACCAACGTCGCAGCCTGCCGATGTTCGCGATCCGGCGATTCACTCGCACGGCGCGTCCGGTCGTGAGCGGCGACCGTCCGAAAGTCGTGATCTGGGCCGATTCGTTCACCGAGTTCTTCTCGACCGACGGCGGCAGCGCCGCGCTGCGGGTTCTCGACGGTGCCGGCTACGACGTGGAGGTGCTCAGCCGTCCACAGTGCTGCGGTCTCACCTGGATCACGACGGGCCAGCTCGACACCGCCCGGGAGATGATCGGCCGGGCGATCGAGCAGTTGCACCCGTTCGTCGCTGCCGGAGTGCCTGTCGTAGGACTCGAGCCCTCGTGCCTGGCGGTCCTGCGCTCGGACGCGGTCGAATTGGTCGATGATCCGCGAGCGCTCGACGTGGCTGCTGGGGTGTTCACGTTGTCGGAGTTGCTCCAACGCACCGAGGGGTGGACCGCGCCCGACCTCACCGGCACGACGCTGGTCGTCCAGCCGCATTGCCACCAGTCGGCCGTCTTGGGCTTCGAGGCCGACATCGAGATCATGAAGTCGACGGGTGCGACGATTGACCGATTGAGCGGATGTTGCGGCCTGGCCGGCAACTTCGGCGTCGAGAAGGGACACTATGAGGTGTCGGTCGCAGTCGCCGAGCAACAGCTCATGCCTGCGGTCCGTAACGCCCCTGCGGGTGCGATCGTTGTCGCAGATGGTTTTTCCTGTCGCACCCAGCTCGACGATCTGGCAGACGTGTCTGCCCTGCATCTGGCTCAACTCCTCGATCGTTCTCTGAAAGAATCCCCCTGATGGACTTCCCGCTCGAGCTCGACACCGCGACCACCCGGTTCGCCGAGCTCGTGGGGCGTGGCGTCGGCGATGAGCCGGTGCCGGCCTGTGGGGGCTGGACGATGCATGATCTGACCGAGCATCTTGGGACCATCCATCGCTGGGCCGCCGCGATAGTCCTGAGCGGTCAGCGCATCGCGATCCCCGAACCGCTCAGCACCGAACCACTGGCTGATTGGTACGCCGGAACAGCCGCGGCACTGCTTTCGGCGGTGCGATGTGTGAGCCCCGAAGAACCGGTGCCCAATTTCACGCGCATGAATGAGACCGCCGCCTTCTGGCCGCGGCGCCAAATGCACGAGACGATCGTGCACAGTGTGGACGCCGCGCAGGCGCTCGGACTCGACGAGTCGGAGTGGACGGTCGAGCCGTCGATCGCAGCCGACGGCGTCGACGAAGTGCTCCAAGTGTTCTTCCCGCGTATGACCGTGCGGGGCAAGCGCCCGGACATCCAGACCACGATCCGGCTGCGAGCCACGGATCTCGATCAGTCATGGGTCATCGCCCCGGGCAGTGACGACACCGCCACACCCGTTCAGCGTCACCCGTCCCTGGAGGCCCACGCGAGCGTCTCCGGCACGGCATCGGATCTGTATCTCGGCCTGTGGCACCGGGTCGGACAGGAGCGGCTCGAATTCTCCGGTGCCGAGGCGATCGCGATGTTCAAGGGCCCCACAACCCCCTGAGATGAGATTGCCGTCCCATCAGGCGGGTGGCTTTGCCGGAGCAATTTGTATAGGGACGGGGCTGGCCGGTAGTATCTGTCGCTGTGCCTGAACTCATCAGGCCGATGCGCGCATCCTGCTGGATTGCACAGTGGCGAGTGCATCACGACTCATGGCTCACACCAGTCAGAAGAAGGAAGTTTGTAGTGCCCACCATTAACCAGCTGGTCCGCAAGGGCCGCCAGCGCAAGGTCGTCAAGACGACGACTCCCGCGCTCAAGGGTTCGCCTCAGCGCCGCGGCGTCTGCACGCGCGTCTACACCACCACTCCGAAGAAGCCGAACTCCGCGCTCCGTAAGGTCGCACGTGTCAAGCTCTCGAGCGGTACCGAGGTCACTGCATACATCCCAGGTGAGGGTCACAACCTTCAGGAGCACTCGATCGTGCTCGTCCGCGGTGGTCGAGTCAAGGACCTCCCCGGTGTGCGTTACAAGATCATCCGTGGCGCCCTCGACACGCAAGCCGTCAAGGGACGCAAGCAGGCTCGCAGCCTGTACGGCGCCAAGAAGGAGAAGAAGTAATGCCTCGTAAGGGTCCCGCGCCCAAGCGCGTAGTCGAGACTGATCCCGTTTACGGCAGCCAGCTCGTCACTTCTCTCATCAACAAGGTCCTGGTCGACGGCAAGAAGCAGGTCGCCCAGCGGATCGTCTACACCGCGCTCGAAGGCACTCGCGAGAAGTCCGGCACCGATCCGGTCATCACGCTCAAGCGTGCGCTCGACAACGTCAAGCCCGCGATCGAGGTCAAGAGCCGTCGCGTCGGTGGCGCGACGTACCAGGTCCCGATCGAGGTCCGCGCCGTGCGTCAGAACACTCTGGCTCTGCGCTGGCTCGTCAGCTACGCCGGTGCGCGTCGTGAGAAGACCATGGCCGAGCGCCTCATGAACGAGCTGCTCGACGCCTCGAACGGCCTCGGCGGTGCAGTCAAGAAGCGTGAAGACACGCACAAGATGGCCGAAGCCAACAAGGCCTTCGCTCACTACCGCTGGTAATCACCTCGATCATCGAGGGGGTCTTCCTCCTCCAACACCGGGCCTATCGGCTCACCATCTAGAACGGAAGCGATCACACTCGTGGCAACCGACATCACCACTGACCTCAAGAGGGTCCGCAACATCGGCATCATGGCGCACATCGATGCCGGTAAGACCACGACGACCGAACGCATCCTCTTCTACACCGGTATCACGTACAAGATCGGTGAAGTCCACGATGGCGGCGCCACGATGGACTGGATGGAGCAGGAGCAGGAGCGTGGCATCACGATCACGTCCGCTGCTACCACTTGCTGGTGGAAAGACAACCAGATCAACATCATCGACACCCCCGGGCACGTCGACTTCACCGTTGAGGTCGAGCGCAACCTGCGCGTCCTCGACGGTGCGGTCGCCGTGTTCGACGGTGTGGCCGGAGTCGAGCCGCAGTCCGAGACTGTGTGGCGTCAGGCCGACAAGTACGGCGTTCCGCGCATGTGCTTCGTCAACAAGCTCGACCGCACCGGTGCAAGCTTCGATTTCTGTGTCAAGACGATCCGTGAGCGCCTCGGCGCCACGGCCCTCGTTCTGCAGGTGCCGATCGGCGCCGAGAGCGACTTCATCGGCGTCGTCGACCTGGTCGGCAACCGCGCCCTCGTGTGGCGCGGCGAGACCGCGATCGGCGAGGACTACGCGATCGAGGAGATCCCGGCCGATCTGGTCGATATCGCCGCTGCCGCCCGCTCCGAAATGATCGAGACTCTGGCAGATCAGGACGACGAGTTCGCCGAGGCCTACCTCGACGGCGCGGAGATCACCCCTGAACTCCTCAAGCCGGCCATCCGTCGCGCGACGCTGGCCGCCAAGCTCAACCCGGTCCTGTGCGGTACCGCGTTCAAGAACAAGGGCATCCAGCCCCTGCTCGACGCCGTCATCGACTTCCTGCCCAACCCGCTCGACGTGGGCGAGGTCACGGGCCTGGATCCTCGCGACGAGACCAAGACCGACACCCGCGCACCCAACGAGAGCGAGCCGTTCGCGGCCCTCGCGTTCAAGATCGCTTCTGACCCGCACCTGGGCAAGCTGACCTACCTGCGCGTCTACTCCGGTCGCCTCGAGTCCGGCTCCACGGTCATCAACGTGACCAAGGGCCGCAAGGAGCGCATCGGCAAGATCTACCAGATGCATGCCAACAAGCGCGCCGAGATCGCTTCGGTGGGCGCAGGCCAGATCGTCGCCGTCATGGGTCTGAAGGACACGACGACCGGCGAGACGCTGTCCGATCCGCAGAAGCAGATCGTGCTGGAGTCGATGACGTTCCCCGCGCCGGTCATCCAGGTCGCGATCGAACCCAAGACCAAGAGCGACCAGGAGAAGCTCGGCACGGCCATCCAGCGCCTCGCCGAAGAGGATCCGACGTTCCAGGTCCACACCGACGAAGAGACCGGCCAGACCATCATCGCCGGCATGGGCGAGCTGCACCTCGACATCCTCGTGGATCGCATGAAGCGCGAGTTCAACGTCGAGGCCAACGTCGGCAAGCCGCAGGTCGCGTACCGCGAGACCATCAAGCGCAAGGTCGAGAACGTCAGCTACACCCACAAGAAGCAGACCGGTGGTTCGGGCCAGTTCGCCAAGGTCATCATCAGCATCGAGCCCACGGGCCCGCTGGCAGGTGGCGAGGGCGGCTACGAGTTCGACAACGCCGTCTCCGGTGGCCGTGTGCCCCGTGAGTACATTCCTTCGGTCGACCAGGGTGCACAGGACGCCATGCAGTTCGGCGTGCTCGCCGGCTACCAGATGGTCGACGTCAAGGTCACCCTGGAGGACGGCGCGTACCACGACGTCGACTCCTCGGAGCTCGCCTTCAAGCTCGCCGGTTCCATGGCGTTCAAGGAAGCAGCACGCAAGGCTGATCCGGTGATCCTCGAACCCGTCTTCGCGGTCGAGGTCACCACGCCCGAGGATTACATGGGCGATGTGATCGGCGACCTCAACTCCCGCCGTGGCCAAGTTCAGGCCATGGAGGAGGGCATGGGCGGCGTCAAGATCATCAAGGCGATCGTTCCCCTGTCCGAGATGTTCGGGTATGTGGGCGACCTGAGGTCCAAGACCTCGGGCCGTGCGTCATACTCGATGCAGTTCGACTCCTACGCGGAGGTTCCCAAGAACGTCGCGGAAGAGATCATCAAAAAGGCCCGCGGCGAGTAACAGCGGACCATCTCATAAGATGGCCTGAGGTACTCGTGCCGCGAGTATCCGACGGCGTTCAACAGCAACCAATTCGAAGAAGGAGCCCCAAGTGGCTAAGGCGAAGTTCGAGCGGACCAAGCCGCACATGAACATCGGCACCATCGGTCATATCGACCACGGTAAGACGACTCTTACCGCGGCGATCACCAAGGTGCTGCACGACAAGTACCCCGATCTGAACGAGGCCTCGGCCTTCGATCAGATCGACAAGGCACCCGAAGAGCGCCAGCGCGGCATCACGATCTCCATCTCGCACGTCGAGTACCAGACCGAGAACCGCCACTACGCGCACGTCGATTGCCCGGGTCACGCTGACTATGTCAAGAACATGATCACCGGTGCAGCTCAGATGGACGGCGCGATCCTCGTGGTCGCCGCCACCGATGGCCCCATGCCCCAGACGCGTGAGCACGTCCTGCTCGCTCGCCAGGTCGGCGTGCCCGCGATGGTCGTTGCGCTCAACAAGTGCGACATGGTCGACGACGAAGAAATCCTCGAGCTTGTCGAAATGGAAGTCCGGGAGCTGCTCAGCGACCAGGAATTCGATGGCGACAACGTTCCGGTCGTCAAGGTTGCAGCCGTTCCGGCTCTGGCCGGCGACGCCAAGTGGGGCGAGGCTGTCCTCGAGCTCATGCAGGCTGTCGACGACTACATCCCGATGCCCCCGCGTGAGACGGACAAGCCGTTCCTCATGCCGGTCGAGGACGTCTTCACGATCACCGGTCGTGGAACCGTCATCACGGGTCGTATCGAGCGCGGCATCATCAAGGTGACCGACACCGTCGACATCATCGGCATCCGCGACACCAAGCAGACCACGACGGTCACGGGCATCGAGATGTTCCGCAAGCTGCTCGACACGGGTGAGGCTGGCGAGAACGTCGGACTGCTCCTGCGTGGCACGAAGCGTGAAGACGTCGAGCGCGGCATGGTCATCATCGCGCCCGGTTCCACGACTCCTCACACGGAGTTCGAGGGCCAGGTCTACATCCTGTCGAAGGAAGAAGGCGGCCGTCACACGCCGTTCTTCAACAACTACCGTCCGCAGTTCTACTTCCGCACCACGGACGTCACCGGCGTCGTCACGCTGCCTGAGGGCACCGAGATGGTCATGCCGGGCGACAACACCGAAATGAGCGTTGAGCTGATCCAGCCCATCGCCATGGAAGAGGGCCTGCGCTTCGCCATCCGTGAGGGTGGACGTACGGTTGGCGCCGGTCGCGTCACGAAGATCAACAAGTAAGTCTCAGACTTTACTGGCCTAAGGCCCCGCACCAGCTTCGGCTGGGGCGGGGCCTTTCGCTATCCTCGGCCAGTCTTGGGCGGTGCGCTGGCGTCCAAGAATCGGTGCGAAGTGGACGCTAGTGCACCGGCCGCTACGGGACGGATCGCAGACGGGTGGCGAATGCTGCAGCGGCAGCACCCGGGTCTTCGGCCTCGGTGATCGCCCGCACGACGACGGCGCGTCGGGCACCGTGGGCGATCACGACCTCGAGGCGTGACAGGTCTTCGATCCCACCGATCGCGAACCAGGGCTTCGTGCCATGCTCGGCGGCGACATCGAGAAGCGACGGCCCAGAAGCCGGGCGTCCTGGCTTCGTCGGGGTGGCCCACACCGGACCGGTGCAGTAGTAGGCGAGTTCGTCCTCCTCTCGCGCCGCAACTACCTGACTGGGCTCGTGGGTCGAACGTCCGATCAACACATCCGGTCCGACGATGTCCCGGGCCACGGTCAACGGCAGATCACGCTGTCCCAGGTGAAGGACGGGTGCACGAGCGGCACGGGCGATATCGGCTCGGTCGTTGACCGCGAACAAGGCACCGTGGCGCTGCGCGGCGGCCGCGAAGACTTCCAGAAGGCGCAACTCCTCGCGTGCCTCCAGGCCCTTCTCGCGCAGTTGCACGATGTCTACTCCGGCGCGAAGCACCGTGTCGAGGAAATCTTCCAGATCGCCGGTACGGGAACGAGAGTCGGTGCACAGGTAGAGCCGGGCGTCGTCGAGGGGCGGCATGGGAGCAATCTACTGACTGGGTATCGTCGGGGGTGCACGGGAGCCTGGTGATGACCAGGCTGAGAGGGCATCAGCCGACCGTAGAACCTGATCCGGATCATGCCGGCGCGAGGGAGCAATGACAAAACAGTCTGAAGTCAGTGACGTGATCGTCCTCGGCGCAGGAGCGATCGGCGCGGCAATAGCCTGGCGCTGCGCCCAGCGAGGCCTCAAGGTCGTGGTTGTCGATCCACAAGCGGACACGGGAGCCTGGCGGGCCGCGGCCGGAATGCTGGCACCGCTGAGTGAGCTCTACTACGGCGAGACAGCTCTGCTGCGACTGGGACGTGAGTCCTTGGCCCGGTTCCCGGCATTCGTCGACGAGCTGAGTGAATTGACGGGTCTGGCCACAGGTTTCCGGCAGTGCGGGACGATCACGGTGGCCTGGGATCACGCGGATCTCGCGAACCTGGTGGCACTTGGCGGATTCGCCGAACAGCTGGGTCTGACCGCAGACATGGTTTCGGGACGCGCGTTGCGCATGCTCGAACCCGCATTGGCCTCGGGCCTTGCCGGCGGAATCGTGTCGGATCAGGATCATCAGGTCGATCCTCGACTCTTGCATCGTGCACTCACCGACGCAGGGGAGCGGGTTGGGGTCGCACGCGTGACCGGCACAGCGAGCGTCGTGGTGCGAGGCGACCGCGCGACGGGCGTCCTGCTCGATGACGGACGCCAGTTCAGCGCGGACTCGGTCGTTCTGGCGACAGGTGCGTGGGCGGGTCGGATCGATGGATTGCCCCGCGACGTCCTGCCGGCGGTTCGCCCCGTCAAGGGACACACCTTGCGGCTCTGCTTGCCGGGCGAGCCGCGGTTGCAGCACGTCGTGCGGGGCGTGGTCAGAGGCTCTGCTGTCTATATCGTGCCGCGAACTGACGGACGCCTAGTTGTCGGAGCGTCGAGCGACGAGGCGGGCTTTGACATGTCGGTCCGCGTGGGTGCGGTCTACGAGACGTTGCGCGATGCGCAGACTCTGTTCCCGGAGTTGGCCGAGGCAGTTCTCGAAGAGACCGTCGTGGGTCTGCGACCCGGAACGCCGGACAATATGCCGCTGATCGGCCCGTCGCGGATACAAGGACTACTGCTTGCCACCGGCCACTTCCGCAATGGGATCTTGTTGAGCCCGCTCACCGCCGACGCGATCGCCGATGTGCTGGTGGCAGGGAGCATGCCGGACGTCGTAGCTCCGTGTGCGCCGAGTCGATTCGAAAAGGTGGCCGCCGGATGATGATCACCCTCAACGGTGTCGAACAAGAGCTCGCCGAGGGCATGACGGTGATCGCGTTGATTCACCAACATGTGGGTTCGGCGCGCGGTTCGGCTGTTGCCATCGACGGTGTGGTCGTACCCAGAAGCCAATGGTCACACCGCATGCTGTCGGCGGGACAGTCCGTCGAACTCATCACAGCAGTACAAGGAGGCTGACATGGACGATCCATTCGTGATCGCAGGGGCGGAGCTGGGTTCGAGGCTCATCCTGGGCACCGGCGGCGCGCCGAGTATGCAGGTCATCGAGGAGACCATCGGTGCTTCCGGCACCCAGATGGTGACCGTCGCGTTGCGCAGGGTTGATCCGTCCAGCCAAGGATCGGTCATCGATGTGATCGACTCTGCCGGGGTCCGGGTGCTTCCGAACACTGCCGGGTGCCGTACGGCGCGTGAGGCGGTCCGAACCGCGCAACTCGGCCGCGAGGCGCTCGAGACGGACTGGGTCAAGCTCGAGGTCGTGGCCGATGAGCGCACGTTGTTGCCCGACGCCGCCGAGCTGCTAGACGCGGCCGAGGAACTCGTGGCGCTCGGCTTCACGGTGCTGCCTTACACCAACGACGATCCGGTACTGGCACGCCGGCTCCAACAAGTGGGATGCGCCGCTGTGATGCCCTTGGGTTCACCGATCGGCAGTGGGCTGGGGATTTGCAATCCGCACAACATCGCGCTGATCGTCGACGAAGCGACGGTGCCGGTGCTCCTCGACGCCGGGATCGGCACCGCCTCGGACGCGGCCCTGGCGATGGAGCTCGGCTGCGACGGGGTGTTGCTCGCGTCGGCCGTGACCCGGGCGCAGAATCCGACCATGATGGCCGCAGCGATGGGTGCGGCGGTCATTGCAGGACGCTTGGCCCACCTCGCCGGGCGCATTCCGCGCCGCGATCACGCCCGTGCGTCTTCGCCGCTTCTGGGTATGGCGGTCTTGTAGCTCGACGCGCGCAGGCGGACTACTGCTGGCCGGTGACCACCATCACCGAAGCAGCCGCAGACCTCGATTTGTGTTTGTTGCCGGGGTTCTGTCAGAATAGTTCGGTTGCCCCGGCTCGATCGCGGTGGCGCTGGAGTCCGGCATCTCACGCCGAGTACGACAAGAGCGCCGAATCTGAGATCGAGCCTGTCCTGCTGCGGCAGGTCCAACCACCTAACTCGAGAAGTGTGTGCCGTACCAGCCGTCAAAGGCCGCGACACGCCCGACCTCGGGGGTCGGCGGATGGGGGAGCCTTCTCCCTCAAACCCGAGGTGAGACTGCGAAGCGAACGAACGTAAAGGACAAGCGAGAGCATGGCGGGACAAAAAATCCGTATCCGGCTCAAGGCCTACGACCACGAGGTCATTGACTCGTCGGCGCGCAAGATCGTCGACACGGTGACGCGCACGGGCGCCAAGGTCGCAGGACCGGTGCCGTTGCCCACCGAAAAGAACGTTTTCTGCGTGATCCGTTCGCCGCACAAGTACAAGGACAGCCGCGAGCACTTCGAGATGCGCACACACAAGCGTCTCATCGACATCATTGACCCGACACCCAAGACAGTCGATTCGCTCATGCGTCTCGACCTGCCTGCCGGTGTCGACATCGAGATCAAGCTCTGAGGGGAAGCGACCAATGAGCGAAAGCAGCACTGCCACGACGCGCGGCCTCCTGGGCCGCAAGCTCGGCATGACCCAGGTCTGGGATGCCGACAACAAGATCATTCCCGTCACCGTGATCGCCGCCGACACCAATGTCGTCACGCAGATCCGTACGCGTGAGACCGACGGCTACTCCGCCGTTCAGCTCGGCTTCGGCGAGATCGACGGACGCAAGATCAACAAGCCGGTCGCCGGTCACCTTGCGAAGGCAGGCGTCACGCCTCGCCGTCACATGGTCGAGATCCGCACCGAGGCAATCTCGGAGTTCGAGCTGGGTCAGGAGATCTCCCCAGAGATCTTCGCCGCCGGAGACGTCATCGACGTCACCGCGACCAGCAAGGGCAAGGGCTTCGCCGGTGTCATGAAGCGTCACGGCTTCCACGGTGTGGGTGCATCTCACGGTGCGCACCGCAACCACCGTAAGCCTGGCTCGATTGGCGCCTGCGCCACTCCGGGTCGCGTCTTCAAGGGTCTGCGCATGGCCGGTCACATGGGTGCCGAGCAAGTCACCACCCAGAACCTCAAGGTCCACGCGGTCGACGCCGACAAGGGCGTCATCCTGGTCAAGGGCGCTGTGCCCGGCCCCAAGGGTGCGCTCGTCGTCATCCGCTCTGCAGTGAAGGGAGCCTGAAACCATGGCACTGACACTTCCCAAGGGCAGCATTGATGCCCAGCTGCCCGTCGACATCTTCGACGTTCAGACCAACATCCCGCTGATCCACCAGGTCGTCGTGGCCCAGCTGGCTGCGGCCCGCCAGGGTACGCACAGCACCAAGACACGTGGCGAGGTCGCCGGCGGTGGCAAGAAGCCCTACCGCCAGAAGGGCACCGGCCGCGCTCGCCAGGGCTCGATCCGCGCACCCCAGTACAACGGTGGTGGCATCGTGCACGGCCCCAAGCCGCGCGACTACGACCAGCGCACGCCCAAGAAGATGAAGGCTGCTGCTCTGCGCGGCGCCCTGTCCGACCGGGCCCGCACGGGTCGCCTGCACGTCATCGAGAGCTTCGTTTCCGGCGACAAGCCGTCCACGAAGCAGGCCATTGCGACGTTGGCCGGGCTCACCCCTCGTCCCCGCGTGCTCATCGTGGTGGATCGTGAAGACACGATCACCGCACTGAGCCTGCGCAATGTCGACCTCGCCGTGATCCTGACGTTCGATCAGCTCAACACGTACGACGTGCTGAAGGCTGACGACCTGGTCTTCACCCAGTCCGCATTCGACGCCTTCGTGGCGGCGCGTTCGGCCGAGGGTGCAGAGACGATCGCGCTGAGCGCCGCGGCTACCGAGGTGTCCGGTAAGGACAAGGCCCCGGCAGCCAAGAAGGCACCCGCCAAGAAGGCTGCGGCCAAGAAGGTCGAGCCCAAGAAGGCCGAGCCGAAGAAGGAAGAGGCCGCCAAGGTCGTCGAGGCTCCGGCCGCTGACGCCAAGGCTGGCGCTACCGCGACGCAGCCTTACGGCCCCGGATCGAAGGCGCCCCTCAAGAGCGGCAACGCTCCCAAGGGTCACGAGATCAAGGGCAACGAAGACTCGATGAAGTACCACGAGCCCGACGGCCAGTGGTACGAAGCCACTGTCGCCGAGGTCTGGTTCGACTCGGCCGAGACCGCTGAGGCTGCCGGCTTCACCAAGGCAGGAGACGACAAGTGAGCACGATCTACAAGGACCACCGCGACATCTTGATCGCACCGGTCGTCAGCGAGAAGAGCTACGGCTTGCTCGATGACAACAAGTACACGTTCGTGGTGCACCCCGACGCCAACAAGACGGAGATCAAGATCGCCGTCGAGAAGATCTTCGGCGTCAAGGTCACTTCGGTCAACACGCTCAACCGCAAGGGCAAGACGCGTCGCACCAAGACGGGTCTGGGCAAGCGCAAGGACACCAAGCGAGCAATCGTGAGTGTCGCGCCCGGTCAGAGCATCGACATCTTCTCGACGCCGAGCGCCTGAGGACTGAGGACATATGGCTATTCGCAAATACAAGCCGACAACGCCGGGCCGTCGTGGTTCGAGCGTCGCTGACTTCGCCGAGATCACCCGCACGACGCCGGAGAAGTCCCTGGTCGAGCCGCTGCCCAAGAAGGGTGGCCGCAACAACCAGGGCCGGATCACGACTCGTCACCAGGGTGGTGGACACAAGCGCGCCTACCGCATCATCGATTTCCGTCGCTACGACAAGGACGGAATCCCCGCGAAGGTCGCTCACATCGAATACGACCCCAACCGCACGGCGCGCATCGCGCTCCTGCACTACGCGGACGGCGAGAAGCGCTACATCATCGCGCCCGAGGGTCTGAAGCAGGGAATGCCCGTAGAGGCCGGACCGGCTTCCGACATCAAGGTCGGCAACAACCTGCCGCTTCGCAACATCCCGGTCGGCACGCTGCTGCACTGCATCGAGCTCCGTCCCGGTGGCGGCGCGAAGATGGGCCGTTCGGCCGGCGTCAAGGTTCAGCTCGTCGCCAAGGAAGGCGCCAAGGCTCAGCTGCGCCTGCCGTCCGGCGAGATGCGCTACGTCGACGTCCGCTGCCGTGCCACGATCGGCGAGGTCGGCAATGCCGAGCAGTCGAACATCAACTGGGGCAAGGCCGGCCGTAAGCGCTGGAAGGGCGTTCGCCCGACAGTCCGCGGTGTCGCGATGAACCCGGTCGACCACCCGCACGGTGGTGGCGAGGGCAAGACGTCCGGTGGACGTCACCCGGTCAGCCCGTGGGGCAAGGCCGAAGGCCGTACGCGTAAGCGCAAGGCCAGCGACTCCCAGATCGTCCGCCGCCGCAAGTCCGGCCGCTGAGAAGGATTGGTTAACAGATGCCACGCAGTTTGAAGAAGGGCCCGTTCGTTGACGGGCACCTTGAAAAGAAGGTCGACGTGCAGAACGCCGCCGACACTCACCATGTGATCAAGACCTGGTCGCGTCGCTCGATGATCCTGCCGTCCTTCATCGGACACACGATCGCCGTGCACGACGGCCGCAAGCACGTGCCCGTGTTCATCACGGACTCGATGGTCGGACACAAGCTGGGCGAGTTCGCTCCCACCCGCACGTTCCGTGGTCACGAGAAGGACGATCGGAAGGCGAAGAGGCGATGAGTGCAGCTACCCGTGAGAGCGTGAGCGCTCGCCGCGAGCGTCTGCTGGGCGACGAGCCCGGCGCGTTCGCAGTGACCCGCTTCGTGCGCGTCACCGCGCAGAAGTCACGTCGTATCGGCGATCTGATCCGTGGTGAATCGGTCGAGAACGCCCTGGCCATCCTGCAGTTCGCACCGCAGGCCGTTGCCGAGGTGTTCTACAAGCTGGTCGACAGCGCCGCAGCCAACGCCGAGACCACCGAAGGCCTTGACCGGTCCTCGCTGATCATCACGACGGTCCACGTTGACGAGGGCCCGACGATGAAGCGCTGGCGTCCCCGCGCCAAGGGTGCGGCCAACCGCATCCTCAAGCGCAGCAGCCACCTGACCGTGGTTGTCCAGCCGGCCGAGTTCGTCGAGGCCAAGCGCCTTGCCGCGACCATCAAATCCTCCAAGAAGAAGGGCGGGGCCCGATAGTGGGACAGAAAATCAACCCGCACGGGTTCCGACTGGGCATCTCGACGGATCACAAGAGCCGTTGGTACGCCGACAAGCTCTACAAGAGCTACGTCGGTGAAGACGTGCAGATCCGCAAGATGCTCACCAAGGGCATGGACCGCGCCGGCATCAGCCGTGTCGAGATCGAGCGCACGCGTGACCGCGTCCGTGTCGACATCCACACCGCTCGTCCCGGCATCGTCATCGGCCGCCGTGGCGCCGAGGCCGACCGCATCCGCGGCGACCTCGAGAAGCTCACGGGCAAGCAGGTGCAGCTGAACATCCTCGAGGTCAAGAACCCCGAGATGGACGCGCAGCTGGTTGCTCAGGGTGTTGCAGAGCAGCTCTCGGGCCGCGTGCAGTTCCGTCGGGCGATGCGCAAGGCGATGCAGTCGACGATGCGTTCGGGCGCCAAGGGTATTCGTATCCAGTGCTCGGGCCGTCTCGGTGGCGCTGAGATGTCGCGTTCGGAGTTCTACCGCGAGGGCCGCGTGCCCCTGCACACGCTCCGTGCCGACGTCGACTACGGCTTCTACGAGGCCAAGACGACCTTCGGACGCATCGGCGTCAAGGTCTGGATCTACAAGGGCGAAGTTGCCGGTACCCGCGCTGAGCGCGAGGCCGAAGCCGCCAAGCGCGCAGCTGCGCCTGGCAGCAACCGCCGTCCCGCACGTGGTGGAGCAGCTGGTGGCGCACGTCGCCCCGAGCGCCCCGCGCGCGAGGATTCCGCAGCAGCGGCAGAGACCGCTGCACCCGCCGCAACCGAGGCTCCCGCCGAGGCAGTGGCTGCAACACCGGCAGGGGAGGCTTCCTGATGTTGATGCCCCGTAGGGTCAAGTACCGCAAGCAGCACCACCCGGCTCGCCGCGGTGCTGCCAAGGGTGGCACCGAGCTCGCCTTCGGCGACTATGGCATCCAGTGTGTGACCGCAGCTTACGTGACGAACCGTCAGATCGAGTCCGCTCGTATCGCCATGACGCGTCACATCAAGCGTGGCGGAAAGGTCTGGATCAACATCTACCCGGACCGCCCGCTGACCAAGAAGCCTGCCGAGACCCGCATGGGTTCCGGTAAGGGTTCGCCCGAGTGGTGGGTCGCCAACGTCAAGCCCGGACGCGTCATGTTCGAGCTGTCGGGTGTCGACGAGAAGACCGCTCGCGAGGCCATGCGCCGCGCAATCCACAAGCTGCCCATGAAGGCACGCTTCATCACGCGAGAGACAGGTGAGCTGTGATGATCACCAACGCTGCAGAGTTGCGCGCCCTCCAGGCGGACGCTCTCGAAGAAAAGTTGCGTGAATCCAAGGAAGAGCTGTTCAACCTGCGCTTCCAGAACGCCACTGGTCAGCTCGACAACACGGCCCGACTGCGGGCAGTGCGCAAGGACATCGCGCGGATCTACACCGTCATGCGTGAGCGCGAGCTCGGCATCGTCGAGGCTCTGTCCGACGAGGGGGCCAAGGCATGACCAAGAACAATAAGGACGAGGCAGTGACCACCGAACGCACCACGCGCAAGACCCGTGAGGGTCTCGTCGTCAGCGACAAGATGGACAAGACCGTTGTGGTCAACGTCGAGGATCGCGTCAAGCACGCGCTCTACGGCAAGGTCCTGCGTCGCAACATCAAGCTCAAGGCTCACGACGAGTCCAACGCTGCCGGAATCGGCGACCGGGTCCTGATCATGGAGACCCGTCCGCTCTCGGCGACCAAGCGTTGGCGCATCGTCGAGATCCTCGAGAAGGCCAAGTAGGAGACGACAGATGATTCAGCAGGAGTCTCGACTCAAGGTCGCCGACAACACCGGTGCAAAGGAAATCCTCTGCATCCGTGTCCTCGGTGGCTCGGGCCGTCGTTACGCGGGCATCGGTGACACCATCGTCGCCACCGTGAAGGACGCCATCCCCGGCGGAAACGTCAAGAAGGGTGATGTCGTCAAGGCTGTCATCGTGCGCACCGTCAAGGAGCGCCGTCGTCCCGATGGTTCTTACATCAAGTTCGACGAGAATGCAGCCGTCATCCTCAAGGCGGACGGAGATCCGCGCGGAACGCGCATCTTCGGGCCCGTCGGCCGTGAACTTCGCGACAAGAAGTTCATGCGCATCATCTCTCTCGCACCGGAGGTGCTCTGACATGGCCCGCAAAGGCACCGTCAGTATTCGCAAGGGTGACCAGGTCAAGGTCATCGCTGGCAAGGACAAGGGCGTGACCGGTTCGGTCATCGAGGTGCTCGCCGAGCACAACCGGGTCATTGTCGAAGGCGTCAACCGCGTCAAGCGTCACACCAAGCCGACTCAGGCTGGCGGCGCGGGCTCGGGCGGCATCATCACCAGCGAAGCCCCCATCCACATCTCGAACGTCATGCTGCTCGCCGACAAGGAGCCGACTCGCGTCGGTTACCGTCGCGACGATGTCGTCAAGACACGCCCCGATGGCTCGACGTACGCCGCTCAGCGCAGCGTCCGTATCGCCAAGAAGACCGGAAAGGAGATCTGAGAATGAGCACAACTGAAGCTACGACCATGCCTCGTCTGAAGACGCGCTACCGCGAAGAGATCCTTCCGGCTCTGCGCGAGCAGTTCGAGTACTCGAACGTCATGCAGGTTCCTGGCCTGACCAAGATCGTCGTCAACATGGGTGTCGGCGAGGCTGCCCGCGACGGCAAGCTGATCGAGGGGGCCATCAAGGACCTCACCGCGATCACCGGCCAGAAGCCGCAGGTCACCAAGGCACGCAAGTCGATCGCCCAGTTCAAGCTGCGTGAGGGCATGCCGATCGGCACGCACGTCACGCTGCGCGGCGACCGCATGTGGGAGTTCCTCGACCGTCTTCTGACGCTCGCGCTGCCCCGGATCCGCGACTTCCGTGGCCTGAGCCCCAAGCAGTTCGACGGTCGCGGCAACTACACGTTCGGTCTGACCGAGCAGGTCATGTTCCACGAGATCGATCAGGACAAGATCGACCGCTCGCGTGGTATGGACATCACGATCGTGACGACGGCGACCAACGACGACGAGGGGCGCGCGCTGCTCAAGCTGCTCGGCTTCCCCTACAAGGAGAACTGACATGGCGAAGACTGGACTCAAGGTCAAGGCCGCTCGCAAGCCCAAGTTTGCGGTTCGCGGTTATACCCGTTGCCAGCGTTGTGGCCGACCCCGCTCGGTCTACAAGAAGTTCGGCCTCTGCCGCATCTGCCTTCGTGAGATGGCACACCGCGGCGAGCTGCCGGGCATCACCAAGAGCTCCTGGTAATTTCACACCTCTGAATGGCGTAGGTCCCTCGACAACGAGGGAAACCGCGGCAGGAATGGAAACACACACTCATGACAATGACCGATCCGATCGCAGACATGCTGACGCGTGTCCGCAACGGCAATCAGGCGTACCACGACAGCGTGAGCATGCCCTACTCGAAGCTGAAGGCCGGCGTCGCCGAGATCCTGAAGCAGGAGGGCTACATCACGTCGATCGACGTCGCCGAGCCCGCCGAGGGTGAGGTCGGCAAGACGCTGACCATCACACTCAAGTACGGCCAGCACCGCGAGCGTTCCATCGCCGGCATCCGCCGCATCAGCAAGCCGGGACTGCGCGTCTACGCGAAGTCGACGGCTCTGCCCAAGGTCCTCGGTGGCCTTGGTGTGGCGATCATCTCGACCAGCCAGGGTCTGCTCACGGACCGCCAGGCCAACCAGAAGGGCGTAGGCGGAGAAGTCCTCGCCTACGTCTGGTGAGAGGGGCCTGAACCATGTCACGCATTGGCAAGATTCCAGTCACGATCCCGTCGGGCGTCGAGGTCACCATCGAAGGTCAGGACATTCGTGTCAAGGGCCCCAAGGGTGAACTCAGCCATACGGTTTCCGAGCCCATCACCGTCAGCAAGTCCGACGATGGAACGCTCGCGGTCGAGCGTCCCAACGACGAGCGCCGGAGCAAGGCCCTTCACGGCCTGTCCCGCACGCTGATCAGCAATATGGTCGTCGGCGTCACCGAGGGCTACGAGAAGAAGCTCGAGATCGTCGGCGTCGGCTACCGTGTCGCCTCCAAGGGTCCGACCGAGCTCGAGTTCGCACTCGGCTTTAGCCACCCGGTTGTCGTCAAGGCGCCCGAGGGCATCACGTTCGCAGTCGAGAAGCCCACGGCTTTCTCGGTCATCGGCATCGACAAGCAGGCCGTCGGTGAGGTTGCAGCGAACATTCGCAAGATCCGCAAGCCCGAGCCCTACAAGGGCAAGGGTGTCCGTTACTCCGGCGAGCATGTTCGTCGCAAGGTCGGAAAGGCTGGTAAGTAGTCCATGGCTATCTCGATCAGGCACAACAAGAACATCAAGGGTCGTACGGCATCGCGTCTGCGCCGCCAGATCCGTGGTCGCAAGAAGATCCACGGATCCGCCGAGCGTCCGCGCCTTGTCGTCACGCGCTCCAGCAAGCACATGGTTGCCCAGATCGTCGACGACCTCGAGGGACACACCCTCGCTTCGGCGTCGACGATGGAAGCCGATCTGCGCGCTTCGGCCGATGACAAGTCGGCCAAGGCCAAGCGGGTAGGTGAGCTCGTCGCCGAGCGCGCCAAGGCCGCCGGCGTCGGCACCGTGGTCTTCGACCGTGCGGGCAACAAGTACGCCGGTCGCGTCGCAGCACTTGCTGACGGCGCTCGCGAGGGCGGACTGGAGTTCTGATGACGAACAACATCAACAACCAGAGGAGTGCCGCATGAGCGGGCAGCAGCGCCGCGGAGGCGGAGGCGGACGGGGTCGTGGAAGCGACCGCGGAGCCGAGAAGTCGCAGTACATCGAGAAGGTCGTCACGATCAACCGTGTCGCCAAGGTCGTCAAGGGTGGTCGTCGCTTCAGCTTCACCGCTCTCGTGATCGTGGGCGACGGCGACGGTCAGGTCGGCATCGGCTACGGCAAGGCCAAGGAAGTGCCTACCGCGATCTCGAAGGGTGTCGAAGAGGCCAAGAAGTCCTTCTTCCGCGTCCCCCGGATCCAGGGCACGATCCCGCACCCCGTGCAGGGCGAGAAGGCGGCTGGCGTCGTCTTCCTGCGTCCGGCGTCCCCGGGTACCGGCGTTATCGCCGGTGGTCCGGTCCGCGCCGTGCTCGAGGCTGCCGGCGTCCATGACGTCCTGAGCAAGTCGCTGGGCTCGGCCAACGCGATCAACATCGTTCACGCGACCGTGGCGGCTCTCAAGCTGCTCGAATCGCCTGAGCAGGTTGCCGCGCGTCGCGGTCTGACGGTCGAAGAGGTTGCCCCGGCAGCCTTGCTTCGCGCCGGCAAGGAAGGCATCGCCGAGGCCAAGGCCAAGGCTGATGCCGGAGCGGGTGTCTGATGGCCAAGCTTCAGGTAACCCAGACCAAGTCCGGTATCGGACGCAAGCAGAACCAGCGCGACACGCTGCGCTCGCTCGGTCTGAAGAAGATCGGCGACGTGGTTGTCGTTGAGGATCGTCCCGAGCTCCGTGGCATGGCTGAGGCCATCCCGCACCTCGTGGACGTCAAGGAGGTGGACTGACCATGGCGCTCAAACTGCATCACTTGCGCCCGGCCCCAGGAGCCAAGACTGCCAAGACCCGTGTCGGTCGTGGTGAGGGCTCGAAGGGTAAGACGGCTGGTCGCGGAACCAAGGGTACGAAGGCTCGTTACCAGGTTCCCGCCGGCTTCGAGGGTGGACAGGTTCCCATCCACATGCGCCTGCCCAAGCTGAAGGGGTTCAAGAACCCGTTCCGCGTGGAGTTCCAGGTCGTCAACCTCGATCGCATCGAGGAGCTGTACCCCAAGGGCGGTGACGTCAACATCGAGTCGCTCGTCGCCAACGGCGCGGTTCGCAAGAACCAGCCCGTCAAGGTCCTGGGCCAGGGCGAGATCACCGTGAAGGTCAACGTCACGGCGACCAAGTTCTCGGCCTCGGCCAAGACCAAGATCGAAGCAGCAGGCGGCAGCGTCACCATTCTTGGCTGATGCTGTTCGGGGCAGGACACACGTCCTGCCCCGGCTGCTCTCCTTGGCTGTTAGAGTCATCTAGCGGGCGAAAGCCCGCTTTTGTCCGTCATACCGAAGCACACCTAGTGCACGAGGAGGATCGCGGTGCTCAGCGCCTTCGTAAATGCGTTCCGGACGCCCGATCTGCGTAAAAAGATCCTCTTCGTCCTGTTCGTCATCGTCTTGTTCCGGTTGGGATCGACGATGCCGGCGCCTGGCATCGATGTCGGCAACGTGCGAGATTCCGTCGACGCTGCCTCGACCGGTGAGAACAGCAGCCTCTTCGCACTCATCAACGTCTTCTCCGGCGGTGCGCTGCTGCAGTTGACCGTGTTCGCGTTGGGCATCATGCCTTACATCACGGCCAGCATCATCTTGCAGTTGCTCGTCGTAGTGATCCCTCGTCTGGAGGCCCTCAAGAAGGAGGGCCAGGCCGGACAGACCAAGATCACCCAATACACCCGCTATCTGACGCTGGGCCTGGCGATTCTCCAGGCGACCGGCATCGTGGCGTTGGCCCGCAGTCGCAATCTGTTCGGTGCCGACACCGGCGCTCTGCTGTACGACGAAGACAGCATCTGGTCATTCCTGCTCATCGTGCTCACGATGGTCGCCGGCACCGCAGTCATCATGTGGCTCGGCGAGCTCATCACCGACCGCGGAGTCGGCAATGGCATGTCGATCCTGATCTTCACGCAGGTTGTGGCGACGTTCCCCGGCGCGATGTGGCAGATCAAGGAGACCAAGGGCTGGACCACGTTCACGATGGTCGTCCTGATCGGTCTGGTCATCGTGGCCGGCGTCATCTTCATCGAGCAGGCCCAGCGCCGTATCCCGGTGCAGTATGCCAAGCGCATGGTCGGCCGCCGCATGTTCGGCGGCTCGTCGACCTACATCCCGTTGAAGGTCAACCAGGCCGGCATCATCCCGGTCATCTTCGCGTCATCCCTGATGTATCTGCCGGCGCTCATGGCGCAGTTCAACTCCGGTGCTGGTTGGGCGACGTGGATCAATGACAACTTCGTCAAGGGCGATCACCCGCTCTACATGATCACGTTCTTCACCCTGATCGTGTTCTTCACGTACTTCTATGTGTCGATCACCTTCAACCCCGAAGAAGTGGCCGACAACATGAAGAAGTACGGCGGGTTCATCCCGGGGATCCGTGCTGGACGTCCGACCCAGGACTACCTCGCATATGTGCTGAGTCGTATCACCGCTCCCGGAGCGCTGTACCTCGGTCTCATCGCGCTGATCCCGATGATCGCGATCGCGGCGATCGGGGCGAGCCAGAACTTCCCGTTCGGCGGCACGACGCTGTTGATCATCGTGGGCGTCGGCCTCGACACCGTGAAACAAATCGAAAGCCAGTTGCAGCAGCGCAACTACGAAGGGTTCCTCAAGTAAATGCGACTCCTCATCATGGGCCCGCCCGGTGCGGGCAAGGGCACTCAGGCCATTTCGCTGGCCGCGCGTATCGGTGGCGCGCACGTCTCCACTGGTGACATCTTTCGCGCGAACGTGCGGGATCAGACCGAACTCGGTCGGGCCGCGCAGCGTTACATGGACGCCGGGGAGTACGTGCCTGATGAGGTCACGAACGCCATGGTCAAGGATCGGTTGGCCCAAGATGACGCTCGCGAGGCGTTCATCCTCGACGGCTATCCGCGTACCGTCGACCAGGTCGCGACGCTCGATGGGATCCTCGACGACCTGGGTACCAAGCTCGACGGAGTCATCGAGTTGGTCGTCGACTCCGAAGAGCTCATCCAGCGTCTGCTGAAGCGGGCGGAGACGAGCGGTCGCGCCGATGACACCGAAGAGGTCATCCGGCACCGCCAAGAGGTTTACACCGCTGAGACATCGCCTCTGATCGAGGTCTACGGTTCGCGTGGGCTGTTGATCAAGGTCGACGGTATGGGCGATGTCGATGAAGTAACCAAGCGCATCGACGCTTCCCTGCCCTCCTAGACAACATTCACATGTTCGAGCGCGGCATCGAGATCAAGACACCAGCACAGATCGAGGCCATGCGGGCTGCAGGTCTCGTGGTGGGTCGGACTCTAGAAGTGCTGCGTGAGTCCGCGCTGGCGGGCGTCTCGACCCGCGAGCTGGACGTCATCGCGGCCGAAGCGATCCGTTCGATGGGCGCGACGTCCAACTTCTTGGGCTATCACGGCTTCACCGGCGTCATCTGCACTTCGGTCAACGACGAGGTCGTGCATGGGATCCCGGGTGACCGAGTGCTCCGCGACGGCGACATCATCTCGATCGACTGCGGAGCCATCGTCGACGGCTGGCACGGCGACGCCGCCATCACGGTCGCGATCGGCGATGTGCCAGATGAGGTCACAGAGTTGATGCGGGTCACCGAGGAGTCCATGTGGCGCGGTATCGCTGCGGCCAGGCTGGGTGGACGGGTCTCGGATATCAGCCATGCGATCGAGTCGACGGTCGTAGCTGCAGGTGACTACGGCATCGTCGACGGATATACCGGTCATGGCATCGGCTCGGCGATGCATCAACCGCCCGATGTGCCCAACTTCGGCAAGCCACGTCGTGGCCCCAAGCTGGTCAAGGGCTTGGCGCTCGCGGTGGAGCCGATGATCAGTCTCGGCACAGATCAGACGAGGACGCTGGCGGACGACTGGACGGTCGTGACGACCGATGGTTCGTGGGCTGCCCACTTCGAGAACACCTTCACCTTGACTGACCGCGGGGCGTGGGTGCTGACCGCGATCGACGGTGGCAAGGATCGGCTCGCGGAGCTGGGTGTGCCCTATGGGGGAGACTAGAGACATGAAGCTCCTGTTGGCCGCCCTGTCGCTCGTTTTCGTCGCCGCGTGCGGTTCGCAGGACTCATCCGAAGGGGCGCCGTCGCCCTCGCCTTCCGCGACCTCGTCCTCCGGACCGGCGGCTGCCGTCGAACAGCTGATGCGGGCGCTGGATGCCGGCGACTGCAAGGCTGCCAAGGCTTTGGTCGTGACTCCGTCGGCGATGGACTGCGGTGACGTCGAAGCGGCTGCCGGATCATTCGCGGAGGAAGGCAATGATCTCGACGCCGTGACGTACGAGGCCGGGCCGGTGCAAGGCACGAGCGCAACTGTGACGATCGACTGGGGAAATGAGAACCCCGGTGAGTCATATGACGTCGAAAAGGTCGACGGCAAGTGGCGCGTGCTGTTCGACTCTGCTGCCTAACCTCTGAGTGTCAGGGGTTCCAAGGTCCTGTGGAATGCGTGCTTGTGTCGTTGGTGCTGTTCGGATCAAGGTTGTTGCTGGCTGAAATGGTGGCTCCGACGGTTGGCATATAGCCCTCGATGGAAAAACGCAGGACGGGAACCTGCTCTCCAGTCTGGGTGCGCCTACATGTCATCGCGGCCATCGGTTGTTCAAACGTCGCCACGTCGCAGGTCCACCCTTGGCTGAGGCCGCCGCGAAATGTCGTGGGTCTGTTGACCGCAGAGAACGTCAGCGCAACTGTGACGATATTGCCCCGAGGTGATTCGTTAGACGCGGCGACCTCGACACTAAGCTGGCGATATCCGTATTCAGACTGGTCGATGTGGCTCATAGTGACCGAGTAGTCGGTCTCGGTGGGCACCGGTTCTGGAACAGTTGGCCAGGGAGTGGGTGTAGGTGTCGGGCTTGGCTTCGGAGTAGCCGTCGGCTTCGAGGTGGGCTTGGGGACCGGACGGCTTGGCTTGTCTGACTTGGGCGGGTCCGGCGGATCGGCGATTGTCGGGGGCGGCACGAGCGGGATGACATTGCGCGGCGGGACAGAAGACTCGGACGTACCGGAAGGCTTCTGCTTGTCCGGCCGGCTCGAAGGCTGAGGTGCGATCGGCGAGGTCTGTGGTTCGGAGGGGGTGGCGCTGGGAATGGGTTGTGCGGCCGAATGCGAAGGCTCGTCGCCGCCTCCGGCCGCCATGCCGATGCCGACCGCGCCGCCAACGACTGTCAGCGTCACGACGCCGGCGGCCACAGCGGCTGCAGGACTTCCCGTAGCGGCCGACTGCAGACGTTGGGGCAATGCTCCAAGCGCGGCGCCGACCGAGACCAGGCCACCTGTCGTGCCGAGATATCCGGCGGCCGCCGCGCCCAGGAGCGCGGGTGCGAGCAGACCCGACAGATCGCCGTTGACCTCGACGAGTTCGAGATACAGGCCCGAGCACCGGGTGCAGGTGTCGAGATGCTTCTCGACCGCGGCGGTGTCGCGTGTGCGCAGCGCCTTCCGCACGTACTGTCCGAGGAGCGCGGTTGTGCTTTTGCAGTCGTCATCGAGTGTGGGCGACAAGTGGCTTTGCAAGTAGGCGACGCGCAGACCCTCGCGGGCGCGGTAAGCGAGCGCGGAAACGCTGTTGGGGCTCATCCCGAGCAGGGGAGCGACCTGGGCGGGTTTCTGCTGCTCGACATCGAGATGCCACAAGACCATCTGCCAGCGTTCGGGCAGCGACGCGAAAGCCTCGGCGGCGGCCTGCTGCTCGAACTTCATCTCCGCCGGGTCGATGAACTCGACCGCGCGATCGAGCTCGGCCTCGTCGCCGGTCGTCTTCAGCCGTTTTCCGGCCCGGATGCGGTCGACGTGCAGCCGACGGATACTCGTCAGCAGATAAGCCCGGAAGAACTCGTCGGGTCCCTTGCCACCCTGGAGGGCAGCCATGACACGTGAGAAGGATTCGGCCACGAGGTCGTCGGCGTCTGAGCTGGGGACCAGCTGCCTGGCGAGCCGGTTCGCGGCGTCACGATGCCGGGCGAACAGCACTCCGTACGATTCGAGGTCGCCAGCGCGCACCGCGACGATGAGCTCGGCGTCGGTGACGTCTGAGGTCGCGCTCGACATCTCGGTCACGTCGTGGTCCGGCCTTTCGTGCGTGCAGGGATAGGGGCATTGCGGTGCTCGTCTGGAGCGAGGTTCTCAATCAGGTGGGACGATTCCGATCTCGACACCAGTGGCCTGAAGCTCGACGTACGCCGACATGCAGTCCTGGCAAGTCGCCAGATGCGCATGTGTCTTTTCGAGTTCGCGGGTACTTCCGGTCCGTTGCAAAAATGCCGGGAGTTTGGATCGGGTGTTGGCACAGATTGCATCGGCCTCGGGTCCGGGCGGGGAGATGTGCTGCTGCAGATATGCCTGGCGTAGTCCCGAACGGGCCCGGTACACCAGGGCTGAGACGCTGTTGGGCGAGACGTCGAGTGCCTCGGCGAGATCTTGTGGCTTGTGGCCTTCGACGTCGAGGTGCCACAGCACGGTCTGCCAGCGAGCCGGCAGTGACTCGTACGCTGCGCGGACCGAAGTGCGTTCGAAGGAATCGAGTTGGCTGTCACCGAAAGGCACCGCGGTGTCGATCTGCGACTCATCGTCAGTCGGTAGGACCTTCTGCCGGGCTTTGGCGCGACGGCCGGCCTCGTGGCGAACTGTCGTGAACAAGTAGCTGCGGAAGTTTGACGTAGGGCCCTTGCCGCGTCCCACCAGATCGAGAATCCGGGCGAAGGACTCGGAGACGATGTCTTCGGCGTCGTCGCGCATGCCCAGGTGACGGGCGAGACGAAGGGCCGCATAGGCGTAGCGGTCATACAGGGTCGCATAGGCTTCCTGGTTGCCGCTTCGAGCCATCACGAGGAGTTCCGGAGTCTCCAGGTCTTCCAAACCTGGGACGTCCGACATCCCGGTGGCGGTTTGAATGTCCATGCGTCTCCTGAAATCTTTTCGCCCGACACCGTGAGGTGCCGTTCGTGCGCCCCCTGATGCTGACGACTAGTTCCGATTGACAGTGAGACGAGGCAGAACCACGTTCGTGACGCGAAACTCGAAAGAAAGATAAAACACGTTGCGATATCACGATAGTGCCGTGCGGGTCGAGCAGCGACATCATTTGATCGTGATGGTGCGGGTGTGGGAGGAGCCCGCGACCGCCGATGTCCCGTTGAACGTCAATGTGTACGTCCGGCGGCCCGCCGGCTGCCTAGTCAATGCAGCCAAGGCCCTGCCGCGCTTGACCTTCACAGTGAGGAGCTTTTTGCTGCCGGTGCGAATCGTCAGAGTGCCGTTGGGTGATGTGGCACCGGGCGCCGAGACCTTGATGGAGAAGGTTGCCTTGCCGCGGCCAGGCGTCTTGACCGAGGCCGACACCTTGGAGTCGGCCTTGGCACGGCCGATCTTGGCAGTCGTGGCCGTCCTGGTGGCGTATCCACTCGCCCTGAACGTGACCTTGACCGTCAGGTAGTGGCCGAGATCGTCCTTGGTGACCCGGCGCGTGGACTTGGTGGACCCGGGGATGGCCTTCGAGTCGCGCAGCCACTGGTAGCTCAACGAGGTCTGGGCGGGGGATTGGACGCCGGGGGCGATCCTGAGCACCGAGCCCAATCGTGGCTTTCCGGTGGCCCGGGGCGATTTCGAGATCGATATATGGCCGGCGACCACGGCTGCGGTACGTGCTGACCGGGCCGAGGCGGCCGTGAAGCCGTCACGTCTGGCCGTGACGCCTACCTGGATGCGATCACCCAGATCCTGACGGGTCGGTACATAGGTCTGGCCGGTTGCGCCGGCTATCGGGGTCGCACCCGCGTACCACTGGAAGCTGTAGGTGCCGGCCGGTGACCACACTCCGGTAGAGGCAGTCAGCCGGGAGCCGACGCGGGGCGTACCCGAGACGGCAGGGGACGTCCGCGAGGAGAACGTGCCGGTGACGACGGCCTTGGATGCGCGTGAGGTCGACGTTGTCGTCACATATCCGCTGCGACTGGCCGTGACCACGACATCGATGGTCTTTCCGAGAAGATTCGGCGCGATATCGTACGAAGCGCCTGTGGCGCCTGCGATCGGCATGCCGCTTGCTCGCCATTGGTAGGAGAAGGCAAGCCCCGGCTTCGACCAAGTACCGGGCGTCGTAGTCAACCTGGAGCCGACTGCGGCGACGCCCGAGACGGCGGGCTGGACGGTGTTCGTCAGGCTGCCGGCCGCGACGGCGACAGTTCTCGGCGTTCTCGCCACATGGGTCATATAGCCCGGCCGGATCGACGTGATCCGCACGCTCAGCCCCTTGCCCGCGTACTCGGGACCCGGAGTGAATGTCGCCGACTGGGCACCTTTGATCGTGGAGCCGTCGGCGAACCAGGCGTATGCACGTGTCGCTGCGGCCGGCGTGACCGCGCCGGCTGTCACTGTCAAAGGTGTGTCGACTCTGGGACTTGCGGGAAGTACGGGAGATGAGGCTTGCGTGAACGCCCCGAGCGCGACTTCGACTGCAGGGGACGTCACCTTGACTGTCGGATAGCTCGGCCGGGTCGCGGTGACCTGCACGGCGAGCTTCTTGGCCGCCTGGGCAGCCGAAGGGGTGAACGTCTTGGCCGTTGCGCCGCGGATCGCGGTGCCGTCGGCGAGCCATTGGTAGGCATAGGTATTGCCCTTGGGGCTCCAAACACCTCCGGAGGCCTTGATCGCGGCGTCGACCTTCGGGGTGCCGACGACGGCAGGCTTGGTTTCGTTGATGATTCTGGGATCGGAGAAGTGGATGAAGCCGTCGGGCCAGCCAGACCCCGATTTGGTGATGCGGCGCCAATCGAACGCGCCACTCCAGTTGGATTCGGACACCCAGACCTCGGACGAGGAGACGACCTTCTCGACGTAGGCGACGTGATTGCCGGTCTTGCCCCACCACGCGACGGAGCCGACTGTCGGGACGGAGTCGGTGACCGATGCCATCGTGGTGCCCCAGTCGCGGGCGTTGCCGACACCGGACTTGGGGCGCTTGTTGGGCATGCCGTTGGTCGTGACCAGGCGGTAGGCGACGTAGTTGGTGCAGTTGGTGCCGGTGTACATGTTCCAGTAGCTCGTGCCCTTGTGCGAGGAATAGCCTGCGTGCGGGTAACCCTTGTCCTGGCATGACGTGTAGCCGCTGCACAGCACGGTGTAGGCCGCTTGTGCTGGGTTGGTCGGCACCAACAGGGCGGCGAAAAGTAGCACGGCGAGTGCAAAAGGAGAACGCGACACGCCGACACTCTACGTGACGCGTGGGGCGTATGTGATTTGAATGCGAGACCCAAGCTTGAGATGCCCCCTGGCTGGAGGCGCGGTCCGCGCGCCATCTGGGGGACCGCGATTTGAGTCTGCCGCCCGCGTAGGCGTAAGATTGGGAGTCGGCCTTTCTGGGTCCTCATCTGTGTGCATGAAATCAGTGTTCGCGATGCTGCTTCGGCGGTGTCACAACGATGCGTCCAGGCCGATGGCAGACGAGCTACACAAGAACGAGTAACACCACAGCAGTGCAACCAAAGAAGAGGTTATGGCGAAAAAAGAAGGCGTCATCGAAATGGAAGGTGCCGTAGTAGAGGCACTGCCTAACGCGATGTTCCGTGTCGAGCTGGCCAACGGTCACAAGGTTCTCGCGCACATCAGCGGCAAGATGCGTCAGCACTACATCCGCATCCTTCCTGAGGATCGGGTTGTCGTGGAGCTCTCGCCGTATGACCTCTCCCGCGGGCGCATCGTCTACCGCTACAAGTAACACCCCACAAGTAAATACCCACGTTCAGATCGCAAAGAGAGACTCTCGATGAAGGTCAACCCGAGCGTGAAGAAGATCTGTGACAAGTGCAAGGTGATTCGTCGCCATGGCCGCGTCATGGTGATCTGCGAAAACCCGCGTCACAAGCAGCGTCAGGGCTAAGCAAGCTTCTTCACAGCAGTAGCAACACGAAACATCTGATCGCTCCTACCGCTCCACAGACTCGCGTCTGACAGGCAGTAGGTCACCCCCGGAAGCGTAGGCCGGGGCCTGGTTCAGGATCTCCAAAGATCCTGGAGGCAACCAGGACGCATCAGGTGGCCACACCTCGCAGAACGGAAGGAAATGCCTACATGGCACGCCTCGTAGGAGTAGATCTCCCGCGCGAAAAGCGCATCGAGATCGCACTCACTTATGTATTCGGGATCGGGCGCACTCGTGCGACCGAAACCCTCGCGGCAACCGGCATCAGCCCGGACAAGCGCGTCCACGAGCTCGACGACAATGATCTCGTCGCTCTCCGTGACCACATCGAAGCGAACTACCAGACCGAGGGCGACCTGCGTCGTACCGTGACGGCTGATATTCGCCGCAAGATGGAGATCGGCAGCTACCAGGGCCGTCGTCACCGTGCGCATCTGCCCGTACGCGGCCAGCGCACCAAGACCAACGCGCGCACCCGCAAGGGTCCCAAGCGCACCGTCGCCGGAAAGAAGAAGTGATAGCGCATGCCTCCTAAGACAGCTGGCAAGAAGGTTCGCCGCAAGGAGAAGAAGAACGTCGCTCAGGGCGAAGCCCACATCAAGAGCACGTTCAACAACACCCACGTCACCATCACGGACCCCTCGGGCGCCGTGATTGCCTGGGCCTCCGGCGGAACCGTTGGATTCAAGGGCTCGCGCAAGTCGACGCCGTTCGCTGCCGGTATGGCTGCCGAATCGGCTGGTCGCCAGGCGATGGAGCACGGGATGAAGAAGGTCGACGTCTTCGTGAAGGGCCCCGGTTCGGGCCGCGAGACGGCGATCCGGTCGCTGAGCGGAGTCGGCCTCGAGGTCGGCACCATCTCCGACGTGACACCCAGCCCCCACAACGGCTGCCGTCCCCCCAAGCACCGTCGTCTCTGACGTCGTCGCTGCCCCACGAATTTTCTAGGAGTTATCACTCATGGCCCGTTACACCGGACCTCTCACCAAGAAGTCGCGCCGTCTCGGCATCGACCTCGTCGGTGGTGACGCTGCATTCGAAAAGCGTCCTTACCCTCCCGGCCAGCACGGCCGCGCGCGCGTCAAGGAGTCGGAGTACCGCAACCAGCTGCTCGAGAAGCAGAAGGCGCGTTACACCTACGGAGTGCTCGAGAAGCAGTTCCGCAAGTACTACGAGCTCGCCTCGCGTCGTCCCGGCAAGACCGGTGACAACCTGCTCCAGATCCTGGAGTCGCGTCTCGACAACGTCGTCTACCGTGCCGGGTTCGCCCGCACGCGTCGTCACGCTCGTCAGCTCGTCAACCACGGTCACTTCATCGTCAATGGCGTCAAGACCGACATCCCGTCTTTCCAGGTCAGCAAGCACGACATCATCGACGTCAAGCCCAAGTCGCTGGAGACCACGCCGTTCATCGTCGCGCGTGAGACCCACGACAAGGACACGGTTCCCGGCTGGATGGACGCTGCGCCCGATCGCGGTCGCATCCTGGTCCACGAGCGCCCCGTCCGCGAGCAGATCACGGTTCCGATCCAGGAACAGCTGATCGTGGAGTTCTACTCCAAGATCTGATCCTCACCCGTCTCTGGCAACAGAGCACTACCCGGACCTTCAAATAACGGTTGGTTCGGAAAGGAAGAAAATTATGCTGATCGCCCAGCGTCCCGCCCTGTCCGAAGAGGTTGTCGACGATTTCCGTTCGCGGTTCGTCATCGAGCCTCTCGAGCCTGGCTTCGGTTACACCCTCGGCAACTCGCTGCGTCGCACGCTGCTGTCGTCGATCCCGGGTGCAGCTGTCACCTCGATCAAGATCGACGGTGTGCTTCACGAGTTCTCGACCGTCCCCGGTGTCACCGAGGACGTCACCGAGATCATCTTGAACCTCAAAGAGCTTGTCGTCTCCTCGGAGAACGACGAGCCCGTCGTGATGTACCTCCGTAAGGAGGGCGCCGGTGATGTGACCGCCGCCGACATCCAGCCTCCGGCCGGAGTCGAGGTCCACAACCCGGATCTGCACATCGCCACCTTGAACACCAAGGGCAAGATCGAGATCGAGCTGGTCGTCGAGCGTGGCCGCGGCTACGTCTCGGCCGTTCAGAACAAGTCGGGTGACGAAGAGATCGGCCGCATGCCGGTCGACTCGATCTACTCGCCGGTCCTGAAGGTGACCTATAAGGTCGAGGCAACCCGAGTTGAGCAGCGTACGGACTTCGACAAGCTCGTCATCGATGTCGAGACCAAGAAGTCCATTCTTCCTCGTGACGCGATCGCGTCGGCCGGTTCGACTCTCGTCGAGCTGTTCGGTCTGGCGCGTGAACTGAACGTCGAGGCTGAGGGAATCGACATCGGCCCGAGCCCGGTCGATGAGCAGCTTGCTGCTGATCTGGCTCTGCCGATCGAGGACCTCAACTTCACGGTCCGCTCTTACAACTGCCTCAAGCGCGAGGGCGTCCACACCGTGGGCGAGCTCATCACGCGCTCTGAGCAGGATCTGCTCGACATTCGCAACTTCGGTTCGAAGTCGATCGATGAGGTCAAGGCCAAGCTCACCGAAATGGGCCTGGCGCTCAAGGACAGCCCGGCCGGATTCGATCCGTCCGCTGTCATCGACGCGTACGACGACGACGCCAGCTTCGCCGAGGACGAGCAGTACTGAGGTACTGCCCGACCTTGACGGCCATAGCCTGAAAGATTTTGGAGAACAACAATGCCTACACCCACCAAGGGTCCTCGCCTCGGCGGCAGCCCGTCGCACCAGCGGCTGATCCTTGCCAACCTCGCGCAGAACCTGTTCGAGCACGGCAAGATCACGACGACTGAGGCCAAGGCCCGCCGTCTGCGTCCGTACGCCGAGGCCCTGATCACCAAGGCCAAGACCGACACGGTGGCCAACCGCCGCCAGGTCGTCAAGGTCATCCGTGACAAGAGCATCCTGCACACGCTGTTCACCGAGATCGGTCCCGCCATGGCGACCCGTCCCGGCGGCTACACACGCATCACGAAGATTGCGCCGCGCAAGGGCGACAACGCCCCCATGGCCGTCATCGAGGTCGTCGAAGCCAAGCAGTTCGGCGCTCAGAACCAGACCGCCAAGAAGGCCAAGACCGAGAAGGCCGCTCCGGCTGAAGAGGTCGAGGTCGTCGAGGCTGAAGCAGCCGACGCCGATGTCGAGACCGAGGCTCCGGCCGAGGAAGTTCTCGAGACTGAAGCACCTGCTGCCGAAGACGACGCCAAGTAGCATCTGCAACGCCCAGCACGCCCGTCACCGTTCGGTGGCGGGCGTTCTGCTGTCTCGACGGAGTGATATTTTTGCGTCTGAGCGTGGTGCACCGGTAGCACGCCTCCGAATCGTGGGGATCATCCGTGCTGAAGGTTCGTCGTTCCTTGACCGTGCTGGTCTCCAGCGCTCTCGCGCTGTCATTGACCGGGCTCAGTGCTTCTGCGGACGAAGCTCAGCCTCCGCCGATCGCACCGGCCAAGCTGGTTCCGCCCGTCGAAGTACCCGTCGATGAGGTGCCTGATGTGGCCAGAGGTTTGATCGTCAAGACGACGACTGCGACGCCGACCGAGGGTCTGCTCGCAGCGACCGACAAGGCGCTGGGCACAGACGCCGACGTCGAAGACGATTCGAAATTGTCAACGAAGGTCGCCACAGTCGACTTCGATCAGGTCGTGTCTGGTGAGACCGCACAAGAGGTTGCCGACGCTATCGCCGAACGCAGCGATGTTGTCTGGGCGACTCCCAATCGCATGGTCCGCGCGCAGGCGGCTCCGCCGGTCTCGAAGAACGACCAGTACTTCGGAAACCAGCGCAATCTGTGGGACACGATCAGCACGCCGTTCGGCGGCTACAGCATCAAGGCGCCTTCGCTGTGGCGCAAGACTGAGGGCAGTGCGAGCACTGTCGTCGCCGTGATCGACTCCGGCATTCTGGCCGGACACCCGGACCTGGACCTGGCCGGCAAACTACTCCCGGGTCGAGACATGATCACCGATCCCGCGATATCGCGCGATAACAATGGTCGCGATTCCGACCCCTCTGACCAGGGCGACTGGTACAACGCGGGTGAGTGCGGCGACCCTCGAGCCAGTCCCAGTTCATGGCACGGCACATTCGTCGCGGGACAGATCGCAGCAGAGACAAATAACGGAATCGGCATTGCCGGAGTGGCCCCGGGGGCATCGATCCTGCCGGTCCGTGCACTGGGCAAGTGCGGCGGCTGGGACAGCGATATTCTCGCGGCGATGGCCTGGGCCTCCGGCGCCACGGTCGACGGGGTCGCCAATCCGAACAAGGCCAAGATCGTCAACATGTCGCTGGCTGGCCCGCCGATGTCGTCGGCGGGACGGGCCTCCGCCTGCCGGGCCTACAGTGCTGCGGCGAGTGCCGGAAACGCGCGCGGTGCAATCTTCATCGCTGCCGCAGGCAATGACGGTGACAATGCCAATCGGGTGGTGCCGGCCTCGTGTGGCGGTTTCGTCTCAGTCGGCGCGACCAGTTCCAAGGGATTCAGCGCCATCTACTCCAACATCGGATCGACCGTCGATCTCTCGGCGCCCGGTGGAGATCCGTGGGTGGAGGGCCCGTCTGACCAAATCGTGTCGCTGAGCAATCTAGGCAAGACCGTGCCCGGCGCGCACAGCGTCGGCCGCTCGCAAGGCACCAGCATGGCGGCCCCGCAGGTGGCCGGTGCCGCCGCGCTGCTCCACCGTCTAGGATTCAATTCGCCGAATGAGTTGACCAATGCGCTGTACGCCTCGGTGTCGCCCTTCCGGGCACGCAACCCCGTGTATGCCAGGAAGAATGTCCAGGGATATCGGTACGACCTCAACTGCACGTCGCCGGGACGCAAGTGGTGTGGGCGTGGACTGCTTGATCTGAGTCGAGTGCAGGCGCCGCTCACAGCACCGGTCATCAGCGGCTCTCTGACGATCGGCGAACCGCTCAGAACCTCGCTCGGCGCCTGGGTGCGTACACCGACCCCGAAATACGTCTGGAGGGTCAACGGAGCTGTCAAGGGCACTGGTAGCGTCTACTGGCCGACCCTCGCCGATGCCGGTAAGTCCGTCACCGTGACGATCGCCCCGTCGACCGCGGCATTTGCCAAGCTGACCAACCTCTCCGGCCCGACCGGCGCGATTGCGGCCGGGCCCGCAGTCAGCCTCGCTGTGACCACGCCCCGTTACGGCTCGAACTACACTCTCAGCGCCACGGTGGCCGGTGCTGCAAGCGGACCGGTGCAGATTCGCACCGACAGCGGTCAGGTTCTCGGGACCGGCAATGTGGTCAGTGGCGTTGCCCGCATCCGCATCTCGGGCCGGGCCTTGAAGCCGGGCAGCTATGCGGTCCGTGCGGCCTACCTCGGCAATGGAATCACCGCAAAGGCGTCCTCGCCGCGCAGGACCGTCACGATCCGCAAGCTGACCGCTAAAGTCGGGACCAAACTGCCCAAGTCGGTCAGCAAGAAGAAGCGAGCCAAGTTGCGAGTTACCGTGACCGAGCGGCCGAATCTGTTCGCGAGCCCGACTGGCACACTGCGGATCTACGACGGCAAGAAGCGGATCCTGATCACGAAGCTGTCGAGTTCGGGTAAGGGCAAGAAGAGTATCCGGCTGCCCAAGCTCAAGAAGGGCACCCACAAGATCCGGGTGCTGTACCAAGGCAATGGCTACATCTCGGGCGCCTACTCGTCGTACCGCAAGATCAAGGTCAAGTAACCCCACCCCCTCCTGGGGCGGTGCACCAGCGTCCACATTGCCGGCCAAAGTGGACGCCGATGCACCGCCCGAGGACTTGGGGTCAGGTGCCTCGGCGCACTTCGAGGATCCGGAAACCCTTCTCGCTGTCGGCGCGTCGGGTTGGCCACCCCTGGTCGACGAGCCAGCGTTGCAGCGAGTCTGCGCCGAGGTTCTTGCCGACCACCAGGCGGGCGACCCCGTCGGGTGCGAGGCGGGGGAGCCAGCGCAGGAGAAGATCGTGCAAGGGCTGCTTACCGATCCGGATCGGGGGATTCGACCAGATCTGGTCGAAAATCACATCGGCGGGCACTTCATCGGGAAGCACGGCCTGTACCGACAGGCCGAGTCGTTCTGCATTGACGCGGGTCAGGTCGAGTGCACGTTGATTGGTGTCGACAGCCCATACCGTCGCGCCGGACAGCGCGAGTGAACACGCTATGGGGCCCCAGCCGCACCCGATGTCGAGAACTGTTCCAGAGGCGGGCGGCGTGCTGTTGCGCAGGAGCACTGCGGTCGCCTTGTCGAGCCCGTCGTGGGAGAACACCCCCGACGAGGTCGTGAATGTCAGCTCGCGTCCCCAGATACGGGCCGAGACGTCGCGCCGTCGATCAGGGCTGGTGGGCGATCCGTCGAAATAGTGCTCTGACACGGCTCCAGTGTCTCAGCAGGTCTGGAAGACGTATCCCTTGGATCCGCGCCTTAGGACATCACGGTCACGCAGGACGATGGATGCTTTGCCTCGCCGTGCAGCACAGGCTCGTTTGAACGAGGAGCGGCCGTTGTCGGAGTACTCGATCTCGATCAGCTGGGTGCCGTACACCTTGGTGTACTTGCCGCATTCGCGGTACACCTCGCAGTCCTCGGCGACGGCGAAGTCGAAGCCGATACGCCGGTGGCTGAGTTGCGGCGAGTTCTTCTGCGCTATCGCGAGCTTGCTCCGGTGGGCCTCGCGAACCAGTCGCTTGGCGTAGCCGACTGCGTGAGACTTCTTGATGAGTTTGCGAGATCTGGTCCACGAGTCCAGGTTGTCGGGCTCGACAGCTTGGAATCCGTCGCGACGGCACCGCTCAAACCACGTGCGGTTGATCGCTGCGAGCGCGTCTCGCTTCTTGGTCGTCCGGATGTCGAGGAGGACCTCATCGGGCCAATTGCGATCGCGGACCAGACGTCCGGACTTGTCGCGGAGCAGGAGCTTCGGGTGCTTCTTCTTCCACCAGTTGAGTCGCCCGGGCTGGGTCTGGAACGAGTTGACGTAGCAGACCGAATACCGGCCGGCGGCCGGCGGATCGGTCCGATCCCGCACCACGATCTTCACGTTCGCGGCTGGTCGGTAGGCGCCGCCCAGTTGATAGTCGGCCTTGGCCGGGGTGGGCGGGAGCGTCACAGGTGAGGTCGCAAGAGCGACGGCGGCGAGGATTGACGCGATGACCGACATGTCATCAGTGTGTCATCAGGGGGAATGCTCCTTGCGAAGCCTGGCAGGTGCCGCGATACGCCAGGCGTCGGCGATGAGTTCGAACAGCTCTTGGCGGTCGACCGCATCGAGGTTGATCAGAATGTAGTTGTGACCGTCGTAGTGCGAGGTTGTGTAGAACGCGGGATCGGTCCCGGCGAGCAGAGTGGCTTTGTCATCGGCAGAGCACTTCAGGGCGAGCCCGCCCTCGCTCTCGGTGCGCAGACGCCCCAGCAATGTGCCGGCCACCTTGAGCGATGGGGTGCGATAGGACGTCGATTCAACGACTTCGGGCAGCGTCACGGCGTATGCGACGACGTCATCCCAGCTGATCGACATAGGACCAAGTGTTTCCCGGACTCAGTCGAGATGCATCTCGGACACGCCGACTTGATCGCGTCTGCGGCGAGATTCCACGGCACGAGCAGCCAGACCCGACGCGTCGGGATAGACGACCTCCTCGAGCACGAGCCCGTGCGGGGGCATCACGGTGACCCGTGCATTGCGGGTCGCCGCCTGGAGAACCTCGTCGGCCCAGGCGGGTTCGAATCGGCCCTCGCCGACGGCCGTGAGAGCGCCCATGAGGGCCCGGACCATGGAGTGGCAGAACGCGTCGGCGCGGACCGTCGTCTCGACCAGATCGTTCCGGCGAACCACGTGAAGCTCCAGCAGAGTGCGGATCGTGGTGGCTCCCTCACGCTTCTTGCAGAAGGAGGCGAAATCGTGCTCGCCCAGCAGATGCTCCGCGGCGGCGTTCATCGCGTCGACGTCGAGCAGCCGGGGCCAGGCGACCTGGTGGTACCGGTCGAGCGGGTCGGGGCCGGCAGCTGTGTCGCAGATTCGATATAAGTAGCGACGTTCCAGAGCCGCGAAACGGGCGTCGAAGCCTTCTGGCGCGAGGCTCAGGCCGCGCAGTGAGATGTCGGGGGGCAGCAGTCGTCTCAGGCGACGTTCGAGAACCGGCGGATCGACGTCCTGAAGGTCGACGTGCGCGACCTGACCGCGAGCGTGGACCCCGGCGTCGGTCCGACCGGCGCATGTCAGCTGGGGGACCGACTCCAGGCGCAGAATCGTGGCGATCGCCGCCTCGATCTCGCCTTGCACGGTCCGTAGGCCTGGTTGAGTCGCCCAACCACGGAACGCTGAACCGTCATAGGAAAGATCAAGTCGCAACCGCACGCCGCCACGATATCGTCTGACTGTGTCTGGGTCGCGGTGTGCTGGTCGGGTTGATGCGAGACGCTGACACGACTCGGGCGCAGGTGTAACTTTGGTTGACCGGCTTCCCGGTACGACAAGGAGTTTCTCATGCGCAAGCTACTCGCTGCGATGGCCGCCTCAGCTCTCCTGATCACCCTGCCCGGCCCGGTGGAGGCCGCAACCAAGAAGTTCGCTGTGACCATCAAAGCGCCGAGCACCGTCTACTATCGCTATCCGACCCCGGTGGGTGACCGTTGTGAGGACCTCGGGCCTCAGGGCGGTGAAGCCAAGCTGACGATCAAGATCACCGGAACGGTCCGCCCGATACGCGCCGGCAAGTACGTCACGATCTACAAGAAGTTTGTCGGCGGACACGGTGTCGTCGAGGGTAAGGCACGGGTCAGGTCTTCTGGACGGTTCACCTTCCTCGACAGACCGACTTCGTCCAGAACGCGCTACTACAAGGCCAAGATGCCCACGACCGGCTCCTACAAGACCGGATTCAGCAAGTACACGCGGGTCAAGATCGAAGGTTTCTGCGACGAGTGATCCGGCGCAGAAACCACGAGGGCCTGGATCCGATGCAGTACCGGATCCAGGCCCTCGCGGATTGCCATGACGCTTGGCGGAGGAGTTACGCCCAGCGATCTTCTTTGGCGACGAAGGTGAGTTCACGGTCGCCGGTGTAGATCTGCTTGGGTCGAGCGATCTTCTGCTCCTTGTCGTCGACCAGCTCATTCCACTGGGCCAACCAGCCCGGTGTGCGGCCGATTGCGAACAACACCGTGAACATCTCCGGCGGGAACTGCAATGCTTCGTAGATCAGACCCGAGTAGAAGTCGACGTTCGGGTACAGCTTGCGCTTGACGAAGTATTCGTCCTCGAGTGCGATCTTCTCCAGCTCCTGTGCGATCTCGAGCAGCGGGTTGACGCCCGTGACCTCGAAGACGTCGTCACAGGCCTTTTTGATGATCGTGGCACGCGGATCGAAGTTCTTGTAGACGCGGTGACCAAAGCCCATGAGCTTCTCGTCGCCGTTCTTGACGCCTTCGATGAACTCGGGGATCTTGTCCTTCGTGCCGATCCGGCGCAGCATCTTGAGGACTGCCTCGTTCGCCCCGCCGTGGAGCGGTCCGTAGAGGGCAGCGATGCCGCCCGACACGGCCGAGTACGGGTCGACCTGGCTCGAACCGATCGAGCGCACGGCGTTCGTCGAACAGTTCTGCTCGTGATCGGCGTGCAGGATCAACAGGACATCGAGTGCTTTGACCAAGCGAGGATCAGGGGCATACGTCTGCTCCGACATCTTGAACAACATCGACAGGAAGTTCTCGGTGTAGTTCAGATCGTTATCGGGGTAGACGTAAGGCTTGCCCTGCGCGTGCCGGAACGACCAGGCACCGAGGGTCGGCATCTTGGCGATCATGCGCACGATCTGGTCGTGGCGCACCTGCGGATCGCTGACATTGCGGGCTTCGGGATAGAACGTCGACAGCGCGCCGACCGACGACATCAGCATGCCCATCGGGTGGGCGTCGTATCGGAAGCCCTGCATGAGGGACTTGACGTTCTCGTGCACGAACGTGTGGAACGTGATCTCGTGCACCCACTGCTCGTACTGTTCCTTGGTCGGCAGTTCACCGTAGATCAGCAAGTACGAGACTTCGAGGAAGGTCGACTTCTCGGCCAGCTGCTCGATGGGGTAGCCGCGATATTCGAGGATGCCCTTGTCGCCGTCGATATACGTGACGGCGCTGCGGGTCGAGGCGGTGTTGGTGAACCCGGGATCGTAGACAGCGAGACCGGGATCGTCCTCGGTCTTTCCGATCTTGCCAAGGTCACCAGCTCGTACGGTTCCATCGGTGATGGGAAGCTCGTACTCAACGCCTGTGCGGTTGTCGCGGACGGTCAGGGTCTGTTTTTCGGTCACGATGGGTCTCCTGTGACGTGCCAATCGGGCCCACGAAGATGGTGCGGACCACTAGACAACGTAGCTCGGTACGTGACGTGGCGCACCAAGGGGGTCCAGGTGACGGACTCGTTTTGACCCGGGCCACTCCAGCCGGTTAACCTAGTGTGTCGTTGTGCCCATCGGCTCATGCCGTGGGCCGCGACGACCACAGAGTTTGATTGAAGAGTCGTACCCCCACCGAAGAACGAGAAGGTCACGCCGTGCGCACGTTCAGCCCCAAGCCGTCTGACATCACCCGTCAGTGGCACGTCATCGACGCTCAGGACATCGTTCTGGGCCGTCTCGCCGTCCAGGCTGCGACGCTGCTGCGCGGCAAGCACAAGCCGACCTATGCGCCGCATGTCGACGGCGGCGACTTCGTCGTCATCGTCAACGCGGAGAAGGTGGCACTGTCGGGCAACAAGCGCACCGACAAGCTTGCCTACCGTCACAGCGGATACCCGGGTGGACTCAAGTCCATCGCCTACGGCGACCTGCTCGAAAAGGATGCACGCAAGGCGATCGAGAAGTCGGTCCGCGGCATGCTTCCCAAGAACCGTCTGGGCGATCAGCTGATCACCAAGCTCAAGGTCTACTCCGGTCCTGAGCACCCGCACACCGCCCAGAAGCCCCAGCCGTTCGAGATCACTCAGATCTCCCAGTAAAACTTTCCCGATCAGAGTAGGTAAGCGCAAACATGGCTGAGACCGCCACCATCGAAGAGACCGAGTTCGAGACCAACGCCGAAGGTGTCGCGTACACCTCGGAGTCCGCTGGTGCATCCGAGACCTCCAGCAAGCCCGCGACGATCGCTCCGGGTGCTGCGACAGGTCGCCGCAAGGAGGCCATCGCGCGTGTTCGCATCGTTCCTGGCACCGGCGTGTGGACTGTCAACGGCAAGCCGCTCGAGGAGTACCTCCCCAACAAGCTGCACCAGCAGATTGCCAAGGAAGCCTTCGCCGAGACCGGTCTGCAGGACCGTTTCGACGTCATCGCCCGCGTGACGGGTGGCGGCATGACCGGTCAGGCCGGCGCTCTGCGTCTCGGCGTGGCTCGGTCGCTTAACCAGATCGACGAAGAGGCCAACCGGCCGGTCCTCAAGAAGGCCGGACTCCTGACGCGCGACTCGCGTATCAAGGAGCGCAAGAAGGCTGGTCTCAAGAAGGCTCGTAAGGCTCCGCAGTACAGCAAGCGCTGATCCTTCGTGGGCCGCATCTTTGGTACTGATGGCGTTCGCGGGCTCGCGAATCGTGATCTGACCGCAGAGCTCGCCGTTGACCTCTCGGTCGCGGCGGCCCACATCCTCGGCGAGGTGGGTGCTTTCGCCGATCAGCGTCCTACCGCAGTCGTGGCCCGCGATCCCCGCGCCTCAGGTGAATTCCTGGAGGCCGCGGTGGTCGCGGGTCTTGCTTCTGCCGGCGTCGATGTGCACCGACTCGGTGTTGTCCCTACGCCGGGAGCCGCCTATCTGACGTCGTTTCTCAAGGCGGACATGGGCGTCATGATTTCGGCGAGCCACAATGCGATGCCTGACAACGGCATTAAATTCCTCGCCCGCGGCGGTCTCAAGCTCGACGATGATCTCGAGCTCCAGATCGAGAATCGGCTCCAGGAACCTTGGGACCGCCCGACGGGTGCCGGGGTCGGTCGAATCGGCGACAGCCATGCGGGCGTCGCGGCGTACACCAAGCATCTGATCGAGTCATCGCCCCGACGCCTTGAAGGCCTCAAGATCGTGCTCGACTGTGCCAATGGTGCCGCGCACGAGGTCGGGCCGACCGTTTTCGAACAGCTTGGTGCGGACGTGATCACGATCCACGCCGAGCCCGATGGTCTCAATATCAACGAGAACTGTGGTTCGACCCATCTGGACGATCTGCAGAAGGCCGTACTCGATCATGGTGCCGATGCAGGCTTCGCATTCGACGGCGACGCCGACCGGTGCCTTGCCGTCGACCAAACCGGCGAAGTGGTCGACGGCGATCACATCCTGGCAATGCTCGCGCTGGCCGCGCGCGATGCCGGACGGCTGACCGAGGACACTGTCGTGGCCACGGTCATGAGCAATCTGGGCTTCGTCCATGCAATGCAGAGTGCGGGGATCACCGTCATCCAAACGGCGGTCGGCGACCGTTACGTCCTCGAGGCTATGCGCACCGGCGGATTCAATCTCGGTGGCGAGCAGTCTGGCCACGTCATCATGGGCGACTACGCCACGACCGGCGATGGTGTGCTCACCGCGGTTCATCTGGCCGCTCGAATGCGCGAAACAGGTTCGAAGCTCTCCGAGCTGGCCGCCGTCATGACTCGGCTGCCTCAGGTGCTGGTCAATGTCCCGGGAGTCGACAAGTCCCGCGCCGACACCGACCCGACTCTGCTGGGCGAGGTCGCGATCGCGACGGCTCGACTCGGCGACTCCGGGCGTGTCCTGTTGCGACAGTCCGGCACCGAACCGCTCGTACGGGTCATGGTCGAAGCTGGCACCCACGAAGAAGCTGCCGGCGTTGCGCAGCACCTCGCAGCAGTCGTGCGCTCGACCCTCGCGCTCTGAACTCGACTGCGTGCCGGTCTCGTCACCTAGGACACACGGCTCGGCCGCTGTCGTACTTCTCGGCTTTGAGGGCGCTCCAGGTAGCAGAACCGGTGCGGCCGTCGGGCTCGATGCCTCGGTCGATCTGGTAGGTCTTGAGCGCAGCGGTCGTCATCTCGTCGAATGGTTGCGTCATGATGCCGATGCCCTCGTCGGACTGAGGCTCGGCGATGTAGCCGCGGATCAGCAGGATCTGCTGCAGTTCGTTGATCAGGAGCTGCTCGTCGAAGGCCGGGTCGATTGAACTGTCGAGGACGGGGAGGTCCCCGACGGACTCCAGGCACATGCAGAAGCTACGTCCCCGCTGGTCGGCATCGAGCAGATGAGGGATCGCCTGACCGATGCCTGCATCGATACGGGCAGCGCACACGTCCTTGAGGGTGGCGTAAGGGCCGGTCCAGGCGAGGTAGTAGGGCTGTCCGCTGCGGTTGACCGGCTCGTACGTGGCACAAGTGTCTGAGCCGCGGAGGTATTTCACGTCTGGGACCAGCTCAGCTGCCTCGTTGATTCGCTTCGCGAAGCCGCTGGGGTTGCCTCGGGTGAGCTGCAGGATGTACTCCTCGGTGCAGCCCGGGCTGTCGTAGGTCGCGCCGACGACACCGGGCAGCGGCCCGTCATCGGGGGGCGGGTCTTCACCGAACGGCAAGAAGACGAAGGCGCTCGCGACGACGGCGACGACCGCGAGGACTGCTACGGCGCCAAGCGCAAATCGTTTTCGTACCGATGATTGCCGCCGTGCCTTCGGCTGCGCCGAGGGGGGATCGGCCGACTGGGCGCGGGGATGCAGGCGGGTGCCGACGTTCGGCACGCCTTCGGGAACGGTCAAAGTGAACGAGCGGACCGCCGTGAGGTCATTGGGGACCTGTGCAGGAAGCGCGGCTCCGGCGGACGAGTCGAGCACCTCGATCCGCGTTGGAGGCAGACCCAGGTCGATCTGCTCTTGCTGCAGAGCTTGCGCGAAGTCGAACGCCGACGTGTACCGGTCGTGAACGGACTTGGCCATCGCGCGGAGCAACACGTGCTCAAGGGTCGGTGGGACGTCGGCTCGCCCCGTGGGTCGCAGCGGCTCGGTCGAGATGCGTATACCCATCGCGATACCGTCGTTCGCCTGACCGTCGCGGTGGTAGGGCGAACGGCGCGCGAGCAGGCTGTAGACGGTTGCGCCCAGCGCGTACACATCGCTGCGGACGTCCTTGGCTGCGGTGCCCTGGAACGCTTCGGGCGGAGCCCATGGCACCGAGAGGCTGTTTTCCAAAGTGTGGGTGTCATCAGCGGTCGATGCGATCCCGAAGTCGGTCAGCAGCGGGGCGCCGTAGGCATTGGTCAAGATGTTGTGCGGCTTGATGTCGCGATGCAGAATGCCGGCCCGATGGGCGGTCTCGACGGCTGCTGAGATCTTGATGCCCACTTCGAGGACGTCTGCAAGAGGGATCTCCTCTACTCGGTAGCGCTCGGCCAGGTTGGGGGCCGGGCAGTACTCCATCACGATGTACGGACGTCCGTCCGGACTCACGTCGGCCTGGAAGATCGGGACGATTGAGGGATGCCCGGACAACTGAGCCATGACGTTGGCCTCGGCGTGGAAGAAGTCGATGTCGGCGTCCTCGTCGACGACCTGGTGCAAGACCTTGACCGCGACCTCACGGGCCGGGATGTCTTGCCGGTAGAGGTGCACGTCGGCAAAGCCACCTCGCCCGATGAGCCGGACGAAGGTGAGGCCGTCCAGCTCGGGGGCGGGAGAGCGACGTGCTGGCACGGATCGACACTAGCTGATCACGGCCGGGCGAACCCGTGCGGCGAGTGCTGCACGTGCAGGGGACCTCTACCCATCGACGCCGTGTCGGTCGCCGCCTACTGTCGCTGGTGATGCACGTCAGAAACGAATTCTCGGAGGTACACCATGACTCAGCACCATCGCAGTATCCGCCTGTTCATCGGATTGTTGGCGGCACCTATCGTCTGCATGGGCCTGATCTCCGCGCCAGCCGCGGCATATTCCGTGCCGAGCGGCACTGTGAAGGGCGTGGTCACCGTGGCCGGCGTCCCTCTTGCTGGGGCCAAGGTGACCTTGGTGCGTCGCGACGGCGACAGCGGCGATGCGTTCGAGCGGTACAAGACGGTCACGACTAACAGCGTCGGCCGCTATTCACTCACCCGTCCTCGCGGCAGCGACACGACCTGGTGGTACGACCACGTCGTCGTGAGTGACCCGAAGGCTCGTGCGGTCACGGCCTATCGAGAGTTCATGGGCAACACGTCGCGTACCGTCACTCGCAATGTGACCCTTAAGCCTGCCGCATCGATCACCGGCAAGGTCACCCGAACTGATGGTGCGTCCCCGACATCGATTCGGGCAGAGATCGTCGACGGTCCTGATAAGGATCTGATCGAGAACCTCCAGATGAGCAGGTACGACGACGATCGAGGAGTCAGTTCCAGCGGGACTTATCGTTTCCCCGGCCTGCCGGCCGGCACCTACACCGTCTGCTACCGCGACACGACGTCGAAGTACCGTACCGAGTGCTATGACGAGGCCGTCTCCGGGCCGGACGGGGGTACTCCCAGTGGGGTCGCTGTGAAAAGCGGCGGTGCCACAATACTGAAGGCTCAGCTGTTGGATCACCTCCAGGCACATCTGCGAGGCATCGTGACCGATACCAGCGGCAGGCCGCTCAGGAAGCTCCGCGTGACGGCTGTGCCTGTGGGCGGGCCGCTTGGATATGACCAGTCCACCTCCACTTGGTCGACCGGCGGATTCGACCTTCCCGTCTCGACGCCGGGCGATGCGCAGATCTACATCGCGGACCCGGCGGGTGACGTGTGGGAGTCGCGCTGGTACGACAGCGCCACCAGGACCGGCGCCCAGGTCTTCGCGCTGGCCGAGGGCACGAGGGTCAACGGTCTGGCTATCAAGCTCAAGTCGAAGGCGAAGGTGAAGGTGCACTCCAAGAGCGGCACCGGCAAAGTCACCTTCACGGTCGACGTGACCCGCCGAGCCACGGGCAAGCACCCCAGCGGCACGATCACCATCTCGCGCAAGAGCGTCAGCCGGACGGTCACCCTCAAAAAGGGCATCGCCAAGATCACGCTGACCGGGCTGCCATCAGGCAAGCGGACGTTCCACGTCGACTACCGGGGGACGTCCAGCACAGCTGACGCCCGCAGGACGGTCACAGCGAAGGTGCGCTAAGTCTGGACGAGCGACGGTCGGGTGGGCAAGACGCCACCCGACCGTCGTGGTAGACGTTGAGCCGGAGGTGTTCGCATGAGCACATTGACGGTCGAGTTCTGCGGCGAGGAGTTCGTCATCTGTCCTGATGATGTCTTCACGATCGGTCGGGAGGGTGATCTCGTGGTCGACGAGGACAATGCCTACCTGCATCGCCGCGTCGTCGAGCTACGGTATGACGTCGGCTTCTGGTGGATTGTCAACGTCGGGACCCGCTTGTCGGTGACGGTCAGCGGCGAGGCTGGCACACTGCAGTCCTGGATCGGCCCCGGCTCGCGGCTCCCCGTCGTTCTGGCGAGCCAGGCGATCTTGTTCACAGCAGGCGAAACGACGTACGAGATCGACATCGCCTGCGAGGAACCGGCATTCTCTGAAGCTCCTGCGATCCCGGAGGACTCCGGTGACGCCACCCTGGGCGCTGTCGAGCTGACGCCTTCACAGTTACGTCTCGTGCTGGCACTCGCCGAGCCGATGCTCCGGCGCAAGGGCACGGGTTCGACCGAGGTGCCGTCCAGCGCGGCGGCGGCCGATCGTCTCGGTGTGCCCATCACGACCTTCAACCGCAAACTCGACAATGTCTGCGAGAAATTTGCCAAGAACGGTGTCAAGGGCCTGCATGGTGGCGGGGGCAGGCTCGCGACGTCTCGACGCACCCGACTGGTCGAGTACACGGTGTCCGCTGGCATCGTGCGGGCCGAACACCTGCCCTTTCTTGACCTGCCGACTTCGCACACCGATGAGACCGACGCCTCGCGCGGTGAATCTCATACCCTCGGATTGTGACCACAATCGAGCAGCTCGACCCGAACGACGACAAACAGTTCGCCGACTACCACGCGGCGTATCGTGCCGGGCACGACGAGCAGTGGGACCGTCCGTACAGTGCCAAGGAGCAGCGCGCAGAGCTGCTGCAGAATCCACGTCATTGCGTCATCCGCGGTGTCGTGGCGCGAGACGAGGTTGGTGCCGTGGTGGGCATGGGATACGTAGAACTACCGCAGCGCGACAATCTCGATCTCGGCTACATCGACGTGCGGATCGCTCCGGAACATCGACGCCGTGGCCACGGAAGTGCAGTGCTCGCCCGCCTCGACGAGATCCTGACAGAGGCGGACCGGCATTCGATGTTCGCCGAGGTCGCCTGGAACCTCGGCACCGACGGCTCGGCGCACACGGCGTTTGCGGAGGCGCACGGCTTCACCCGCGATCTCGTCGACGCCCATCGCGTATTGGCACTGCCGGCAGATGTCCCGTCGATCCCGGCCCGCGACGGCTACACCCTGATCACATGGCGTGGACCGTGCCCGCAGAAGTGGGTCGAGCAGTATGCCAATCTTCTGACGTTGATCGTGCAGGAGGCGCCTTCGGGAGAGTTCGCGCTCGAGAATGAGTTCTACGACGCCGAACGGGTGAGATCCGACGAGCAGCTATGGGCCGACCAGGGCCGCACGATGCAGGTCGTTGCAGCGCAAGCGCCCAGTGGAGAGCTTGCGGGACACACCCAGTTGGTCTTCAGCGACACCGATCCGACGAACGCCTATCAGTGGGACACCCTTGTCCTGGCCGAGCACCGGGGGCACGGTCTCGGTCTCGCCCTCAAGGCACGTGCGATGCACGAGGCGGCAGATCTCTTGGCTGGTCGCCGCGAGGTGCACACGTTCAATGCCGCCAGCAACGGGCCGATGATCGCGGTCAACGAGACATTGGGATATCGCCAGGTCCGATGGGTGGGTGAGTACGTTCGTTCGAACGGCTAGATCTTGCGCAGCCTGACCCAGTCGACCGCGTGGTCAGGCCCCTTGCGCAGCACGAGGGAGGCACGCCCGCGTGTTGTGGCGATGTTTTCTTTGAGGTTCGGCCAGTTGATGGTGTCCCAGAGGGTACTCGCGCGTTCGATCGCCTGCTCGTCGCTGAACGCGCTGTAGCGGTGGAAATATGACTCCGGATCGGCGAATGCGGTCTTGCGCAGGGTCAGGAAGCGCTCGACGTACCAACGCCGCAGATCCTTTCCGGAGGCGTCGACATAGATCGAGAAGTCGAAGAAGTCGCTGACCGCGAGTCCTGGCGATCCATCTCCCCGGGTCTGGGCCGGCGCGAGCACGTTGAGGCCTTCGACGATCACGATGTCGGGGGCCTTGAGAGTCACGACCTCTTCGGTGCGGTCATAGGTCAGGTGCGAGTAGACCGGCGCGGTCACGACCTCGACGCCCGACTTGACCTCCATGACGAATCGCAAGAGCGCCTTGCGGTCGTACGACTCGGGGAAGCCCTTGCGATCCAGGATGCCGCGACGCTCGAGTTCGGCGTTGGGGAACAAGAAGCCGTCGGTCGTCACGAGCTCGACAACCGGGTGATCCGGCGATTGGGCCAATAGCTCGCGCAGGAGTCGTGCTGTCGTCGACTTGCCGACCGCGACCGAGCCCGCGATACCGATCACGAAGGGAGTGCGACGTGATTGTTTGGCACGCAGGAAGTGTTCAGTTGCCTGGTACAGCGCGCCGGCCAGCCGCACACGCATGCTGATCAGCTGGGTCATCGGCAGGTAGACCTGCCGCACCTCTTCAAGGTCGAGTTCGTCACCAAGTCCGCGCACCCGCTCGATCTCATCGGGTTTAAGCGGCTGCGGCGCGTCTCCGGCGAGCTCGGCCCACGCAGCTCGCTCCAGCTCGACATACGGTGAGTGGTCGCGCGTCATGGCGACATTCTCGCGCGTCCACGGTCCACACGCTGAACTCGGCCCCCAAAACCGTCGCGTACCGGGAGGACTGGGGCGCACGTCATCGTGGCTCGCACGGCGTGCGCTTGTACCCTTGGAGGCATGTGTGGAATTGTCGGGTACGTCGGTCCGCGGTCGGCTCTCAACGTTGTCATGGGAGGACTACGACGCCTGGAGTATCGCGGGTACGACTCCGGCGGGGTCGCGCTCGTGGGTGACGGTCAGCTCTACTCGGCCAAGAAGGCGGGCAAACTGGTCAACCTCGATGCCGAGCTCGAGCAGAATCCGTTGCCGGAGGCGAACACCGGAATCGGTCACACGCGCTGGGCGACCCACGGCGCGCCCAATGACGCCAATGCGCACCCGCACCTCGACGACACCGGACGAGTCGCCGTCGTGCACAACGGCATCATCGAGAACTTCGCGGTGCTGCGAGCCGAGCTGGAAGCTGCCGGCCACGAGATGCTCTCGGAGACCGACACCGAGATCGTGGCCCATCTGGTGCGCGACCAGTTGCAGGTCACTCCGGATCTGTCTGAAGCTGTCCGTGTGGTGTGCCGCCGTCTGGAGGGCGCCTTCACTCTCGTGATCTGCGATGCGCAGCAGCCCGACATCGTTGTGGGCGCCCGTCGCAACTCCCCGCTCGTCGTCGGCCGGGGTGAGGGCGAGAACTTCCTCGGATCCGACGTCGCCGCGTTCATCGAATTCACCCGTGAGGCCATCGAGCTGGGTCAGGACCAAGTCGTCACGATCACCCCTGAGGCGATCGTCGTGACGAATTTCGACGGCAGTCCCGGTGAAGTCACCTCCTATCACGTCGACTGGGATGTTTCGGCCGCCGAGAAGGGTGGCTACGACTGGTTCATGCTCAAGGAGATCGACGAACAACCACGCGCCGTCGCCGACACCTTGCTGGGCCGCCACACACCAGGTGGCATGTTGCAGCTCGATGAGATGCGCATCAGTGACGGAGAGCTGCGCGAGGTCGACAAGATCATCGTGATCGCGTGCGGTACATCCTTCTACGCTGCGATGGTCGCCAAATACGCGATCGAGCACTGGACCCGCACGCCGTGCGAGGTCGAGCTGGCATCGGAGTTCAGGTACCGCGATCCGATTCTCGACAAGAGCACACTTGTCGTCACGATCAGCCAGTCCGGGGAGACCATGGACACGCTCATGGCGATCCGCTACGCCCGCCAACAGCGTGCACGGGTGCTGTCGATCTGCAACACGAATGGCTCGACGATCCCGCGTGAGTCCGATGCCGTGATCTACACGCATGCCGGCCCGGAGGTCGCGGTCGCCTCGACCAAGGGCTTCCTCGCCCAAGTCGTCGCCTGCTACCTGCTCGCGCTCTATATCGCCCAGGTCAAGGGCATGAAGTACGGCGACGAGATCGACGGGATACTGGAGGAGATCGGCAAGATCCCCGATGGCATCCAGCGGATGCTCGACGAGGGCGACAAGATGCGCAAGCTCGCGACCGAACTCGCCGGGTCGCGCTCGATCCTGTTCCTGGGACGTCACGTCGGCTACCCCGTGGCACTGGAAGGTGCGCTCAAGCTCAAAGAGCTGGCCTACATCCACGCCGAAGGCTTCGCCGCCGGAGAGCTCAAGCACGGACCGATCGCGGTGATCGAGGAAGGCCTCCCAGTGTTCGTCATCGTGCCGCCCAAGGGTCGCGATCAGCTGCAGGAGAAGACAGTCAGCACGATCCAAGAGATCCGCGCCCGCGGCGCACGCACGATCGTGCTCGCCGAGGACGGAGATATCGACGTCGTGCCGTACGCCGATACCCTGATCCGTCTCCCGAAGGTCCCCACGCTGCTGCAGCCCCTGGTCGCGACGGTGCCTCTGCAGATCTTTGCCGCCGAGTTCGCCAGCCAGCTGGGCCATGACGTCGATCAGCCCCGTAACCTCGCCAAGTCCGTCACGGTCGAATGAGTCGTGCCGTCTCGTGACGATCTATGGGATCGGCGTGGATGTCGTCGACATTCCGCGTTTCGCGGCGACGCTGGAACGTACGCCCACGATGCGCGATCGGCTCTTCACGGCGCGAGAGATAGACGGGCCGTTGGAATCGCTGGCCGGCCGGTTCGCGGCCAAGGAGGCCTTCGTCAAGGCATTGCGCGCCCCGGCGGGAATGTCGTGGCAGGACATCGAGGTCGTCAATGACGCACAGGGTGCTCCCGAGCTCCGCCTGACAGGTGCTGCGCTCGATCGGGTCGCCGAGTTGGCCATCACCGCGACTCATGTGTCGATCTCGCACGATACGACTGTCGCCACGGCATTCGTGGTGGCCGAATGCTGAGGGCGCACAGCGTCCCCGACATCCGTGTGGGGGAGGAAGCTCTCGCCGCCGAACTTCCGGACGGCGAGTTGATGCGTCGGGCGTCCCGAGGCCTCGCCGACGCGTTGGACCATATCGCCGCAGGTGATCTCGTCGCGATGCTGATCGGCCCCGGCAACAACGGCGGCGATGCGCTGTTCGCCGCAGTTCAGCTGCTGGATCGCGGGATCCGGGTGGATCTCTGCCTCCTGGATCGCTCCGCGGTGCACTCCGAAGGGCTGGCATCCGCGCTGGACGCCGGGGCGCAGATAGTCGATGCGCCCACGGGCCAGAGGCACTGTCTCGACGCGATGTTCGGGATCGGTGCCCGCCCTGGCCTGTCGGGTCGGGCAGCTGAATGGGCGGAATGGATCGCGGACACTCGGCCCTACACGATCGCGGTCGATGTGCCGTCGGGAGTCGACGTCGACCGAGGCGTTCTGTCGGGCGTCCACGTCAAGGCCGACGCGACGATAACGTTCGGAACGTACAAGAACGCTCTCTTGGTGAATCCGGCCGCGGGTGCTGCGGGGTGGAACGGCACCGCGATCGCCAAGCTGGTCGATCTCGGGCTCGCGGACCATCTGCCGGAGCCCTCGCTCGAGGCGATCGAACCCACCGATGGGCATCTGTTGTCCCAGATGTTCGACTGGTTGGAGAGTCCGACGAGCCACAAGTATTCACGTGGCGTGGTCGGGATCGCCGCCGGCTCCGACGAATATGCGGGCGCGGCTCACCTGTGCGTGTCCGGTGCACTGTCCGGAATGGCGGGAATGGTGCGGTTCGTGGGTGCCTCCCACCTGAGCCAGCGCATTGTCGACCGGGCGCCCGAAGTAGTCGCCGGGCCGGGCAGAGTCCAGGCCTGGGTCGTCGGGCCGGGCAGCGGAGATCAGGCCGAGCAGCACCTCGAGACCGCCCTCGCCGATGGGGTTCCGGTGCTGATCGACGCCAGCGGATTGGCCCATCTGCCTGAGTCATTCGATGTTCCCGTGCTGTTGACGCCGCACGCCGGGGAACTGGCTGCGATGTTGGATGTCAGTCGGACCGCCGTCGAGGCCGAACCGCTGGCTCACGTCGTCGAGGCGGCCCGGCGCTGGGACACGACGGTCCTGCTCAAAGGAGCACGGACGCTGGTCGCGACGCCGGGACGTGCGACGCGGGTCAATCTGACCGGGTCTCCGTGGCTCGGCACGGCCGGCGCGGGTGATGTCCTGTCCGGTTTCGCCGGCTCGCTGATGGCGTCCGGGGCAGATCCGCACGATGCGGGATCCTTGGCCGCCTTTTTGCACGGAGCCGCCAGCGTGCGTGCGAATCGAGGTGGGCCGGTGACGGCGTCGATGGTGGCCGCCGCCCTCCCGGGCACGGTGGCAGCGTTCCACGACGGACTTCTCGACGACGTCCGCGACTGGAGGGACTGACAGTGCAGGAACCCCAGGCCGAGGCCGTCATCGACCTCGACGCGTTCAGGGGCAATCTCGCCGCCTTGGCCGATTGCGCTCCGAACTCGCTGCAGATGACCGTCGTGAAAGCCAATGCCTACGGACACGGCCTGCTGCCCATGGCACGTGCTGCCCGCGATGCCGGATCGGAGTGGCTCGGTGTCGCGACCCTCGACGAGGCCATCGCCTTACGTGAAGGCGGCGATACCGGCGAGATCCTGTGCTGGCTCGCGAGCCCCGACGCGCCGTGGGCCGAGGCCGCCGAGGCAGGAATCCAGGTGACGGCATCTTCTGCGGCGCAGCTCGCCGAGATTATCGCGGCAACACCATCGCGGGCACGGGTACAGCTCAAAGTCGATACGGGACTTTCGCGCAATGGCGCCCGTGGGCCGCAGTGGACCGAACTCGTCCAGGCGGCGAAAACCGCTCAGGCGGCAGGCCGGATCGAGGTGACCGGCACATGGTCGCACTTCGCTTGCGCCGACGAACCTGAGCACCCGGCCAATGACGAGCAGGAAAAGGTCTTCGGCGAGGCCGTGGCCGAACTCACCGCTGCGGGCCTCGAACCCGGTCTGCGGCACCTGAGCAATTCGGCCGCGACGCTGACCCGTCCATCCGCGCATTTCGATCTGGTGCGCGTCGGTATCGCGGCCTACGGCATCCGGCCCGATCCGGCGATGGTCTATTCGACTCCGCTGACTCCGGTCATGACGCTGCGCGGACGTCTTGCCCAGGTCAAACGGATTCCGGCCGGCAGTGGCGTCTCGTACGGCTGGACCTGGACCGCTGAACACGACACGACGGTGGCCGACGTGCCGTTCGGATACGGCGATGGGATCTTGATCGCGGCCTCGAACCGCGCACATGTGCAGGTCGTGGGTGTACGCGCACCGATCGTGGGACGGATATGCATGGATCAGTTCGTCATCGATCTAGGCGATCAGCAGGCGTCCCGAGGCGACATCGTGGTGCTGTTCGGGCCGGGCGACGACGGTGAACCGACCGCGGAGGACTGGGCCGCCACGACGGGCACGATCGCGTATGAAGTGGTGACCCGCCTGGGTGATCGCATCGTCAGGACGTACAGAGGGGACCGATGAGCCGATCCGTCAGACTCGCGACGACCGCCGGCGCCTTCGTGGCAGCCGGGGCAGCGGCTACGTTGCTGAACGGCCGCCAGCGCGCGCAGCGCCGACGACGGCGGGGTGAGGAGGTCGAATTCGGTTCGGTCCACAGCCCCGCGCTGACGTTGATGTCTTCTGACGGCGTCACGCTCAACGTCGAGATCGACGAGGCTGACCGCAAGACGCCGACCATGATCTTCTTGCACGGCTGGGTCGAGAACATCGACCTGTGGCACTACCAGCGCCTCGCATTGCGGGGTCGGGTCCGGATGGTGTTCGTCGATCTGCGTTCGCATGGACGTTCCGGTCGTTCGTACGCCGACAACTCATCGCTGGATGAGATCGCCGACGACGTCCTGACCGTGATCAAGCAGATCGTGCCTCGCGGTCCGATCGTCCTCATCGGCCATTCGATGGGCGGTATGGCCATCATGAAACTCGCTCAGTCACAGCCTGACCTGTTCGGCGGCCGCGTCAAGGGTGTCGTGCTTCTGGGCACCAGCGGAGGGCGTCTGATGCGCAACAGCCCGGTTCTCCATCGTCTCGTCCCGCTGCTCCGGACTGGAGCGCCCTTGCTCGATTGGGGACGGCGGTTCAACAGTTACTCGGTCATCCGGCGCTGGGCTTTGGGACCGCAGGCCGCCGAACGGCACGTCGACATGGCCAATGAGATGATCCTGACTGCGCCGACACATGTCTTGTCGGACTTCTATCCCAACTTCGTCGATCTCGACCTCACGTCGGGATTCGAGGCGCTGGGCCGGGCTCGCGTGACGGTGATCGGCGGCACGGCCGACCAGCTGACGCCGATCAAGCACAGTCGTCGACTCGCCGACCAGATCACCGACGCCAAACTCGTCGTACTCGAAGACGCTGGACACATGATGATGTTCGAGGAACATCAGACGGTGACCGAAGCGATCGAAGACGTGTTGGAGGACATCAACGCATGATCGGATCGAATGCGCTCAACGTCGTCGAAGCGGGTCCGGAGCACGCGGGCCTGATCGTCGACATCATCCACCGTTCGTTCGGCGCCCGGCCGGTGCTGGATCCGCCGACCACGGCGCTGGCGGAGACGATCGATTCGGTTTCGGCCACGCTCGCCACCGCTGGCGGACTGCTCGTCGAACGTCGTGGTCGCCCGATGGGTGCGCTGCTGTTCGACGAGTCGCGTCCCGGTCAGTTGGGATTGCGTCGGGTCTGCGTCGACCCCGACATCCAGGCCCGCGGTGTCGCCTCGGCCATGGTGGGTGTCGCCGAGGACACAGCCGAAGAGCGGGGCAAGGACGGTATCTGGCTCGATGTGCGCGAGGAGCTGCCCGAGACGGTGCAGTTCTGGACCCGCCGCCTGTATCAGCCGGTCGGCCGGCGCGGTGCATTCATCGAGTTCGGGAAGACCCTGTGGTTGGCGCGGGAAGTGCCGACGCCCGACGACATGCAGGCCTTGGCGACCCGGCTGGCGGCGCTTCTTCGCGCCGGAGACCTACTGGTGCTGTCAGGTGACCTCGGGGCAGGCAAGACGACGTTCACGCAGGGACTCGGCGAGGCGCTGGGGGTGCGTGGCCCGATCACGTCACCGACGTTCATCATCGCCAGGACCCACCCGTCCCTGGTCGGCGGTCCGGCGTTGGTGCATGTCGACGCCTATCGGCTGGGCGATCTGCGCGAGATCGATGACCTCGACCTCGATGCGACGACCGAGTCGGCCGTGACGGTCGTGGAGTGGGGCGATGGGATGGCCGAACAGCTGTCCGACAGTTGGTTGCACGTCAAGATCGAGGTGCGCGGCCCGCGGCCGATCGACCCCCTCGGTACTCCCCATGAGTGTGAATCGGGCGTGGACAGCGATGAGTCGGTCTATGACGGCGTCGAGGCCCGGGTGGTCACGATCAAGCCCCATGGCCCCCGCTGGATCGGCGTCCCCCTCCGTTCCACCCTCCTGCCCCCCTAACCCTCGCGAGTCACCTAGTCACCGCCCGTGAGCCATGTAGTGACGAGTGCGTGTGAGCAAGTGACTCATCGAACGTGACTAAGTGACTCCTCGGACGTGAGGCAGTGACTCGCGAGCGTTAGGGTGGCGGGGTGCTGCTGCTTGCTTTCGACACCGCTACTCCGGCGATCACGGTTGCTGTCCACGACGGGACCAAGATCGTGGGAGAAGCCTACGGAGAAGGCGCGATGGCTCACGGCGAACTGCTCGCACCGGCGATCCGGGATGCGATGGCGCAGGCCGGCGCCGCGATGTCGGATCTGACCGACGTCGCCGTCGGCGTCGGTCCGGGACCGTTCACCGGCCTGCGGGTCGGAGTCGTCACAGCCCTGACGCTCGGCTCCACTTTGGGTCTGACGACGCATGGCGTCTGTTCGCTCGACATCCTCGCGGCCGACGTTCGGGCGGACGGCGAGTTCCTGGTCGCGACCGACGCGCGTCGAAAGGAGGTCTACTGGGCCCGCTATGCCTCGCCGTACGAGAGGGTCGAGGGTCCCAGTGTCCTCAAGCCCGCAGATCTCGCGGTCCTGCACCCCGATCTCGCGGTCTACGGCCGCGGCGCGCATCAGTACGACGGCGTGCTGAACGCCGCGGGGGAGGCATGCGATCCCCGAGCAGCTGCCCTCGCGGAACTGGTCATGGCAGGCAATGTCACCGAGGTCGGTCTCGAACCCCTCTACTTACGTCGACCCGATGCGGTGCCGCAGGTCAACCCCAAGCAGGCATGATCCGCCCGGCCGGGCAAGGTGACGTCGGCACGATCCTCGCGATCGAGCAGGCCTGTTTCGCTGAGGCGGCCTGGAGCGAGAAGCTGATATGCGACGAGGTCCTGAGCGAACGCCATGTGGTCCTGCTGAGCGAGGACGAACAGGCCTACGGCGCCATCGCAGTCGTCGGCGAGGATGCCGACCTGGATCGCATCGCAGTGCTGCCCGGCTCGCGGGGGCACGGACGGGCGCGTGACCTGTTGGAGGCCCTGATCGACCGGGCACGTGACCTGGGGGCCGGGCGGATGCTGCTCGAGGTCGCAGCAGACAACGTGGCTGCGATAGGCCTGTATGAGTCATTCGGCTTCGACACCATCAGCACCCGACGGGGCTACTACGGGGGCATCGTCGATGCGCTCGTGATGGAGGTCTCGATCGCCGAGTGGCGCTGATCCCGTTCGCCTTGCTTCTCGCGGTGAGCGTGCCAGTCTGGAGTCATGACTTCGTACCACGATGAATCCGACGCACCAGATCAGGAAGCGCTCGTCGAAGACGTCGACGAGATGATGGACACCGGCTACTCCCCGCCCGAGAGCTACCGTGGCGAAGGGTTCGGCACGACCGCCGACGAGGCCCTGGAGGGGGAGTCGATCGACGAGCGGCTGCGCCAGGAAGAGCCAGAGCCCGATCCGTACGCCGACACCGATGAGGTACTCGACGACGGTGAGGTGGGGTCGAGGCGCGCCGGCAGGCTCGTCGACCCGGATGCGGGGTTCGGCGAGGACACCGAGAAGGATCTCATCGCCGAGGACGTCGGCATCGACGGAGCGGCGTCGAGTGCAGAAGAGGCGGCAGTTCACGTCGTGGAAGACTGACGGCCCAGCCTGCACTACCCTGACCGGATGCGCGATTTCACCTACCCGGCCACGATCCTGACGGCGAAGACGCTGTTCAAAGTACTCGGCATGAAATTTCAGATGTCCGGCACGGAAAATATCCCGCGCACCGGCGGTGCGATCCTGGCTGCCAACCACATCGGCTACGTCGACTTCATCTTCGACGGTCTCGCAGCCCAGCCCAGCGGCCGGTTGGTGCGGTTCATGGCCAAGAAGGACGCCTTCGACCACCGTGTCACGGGTCCGATCATGCGTTCGTTCCACCACATCTCGGTCGACCGTGAGAACGGCCAGGCCTCCTACGATGACGCGGTGCAGTACGCGCGTGACGGCGAGATCGTCGGCATCTTCCCTGAGGCCACGATCAGTCGCTCGTTCGAGATCAAGGAACTCAAGACCGGAGCAGTCCGGATGGCCGCCGAGGCCGGTGTTCCGTTGATTCCGATGGTCACGTGGGGAACCCAGCTCCTGAAGACCAAGGATCATGAATCAGATCTGAAGGGACGCGGAAAGACGATCGGCCTGCATGTCGGGGCCCCGTTGGCCGTGACGGGTGACGATCCGGTCGCCGAGACCGAGCAGCTGCGGGCGGCCATGTCGGCGCTGCTCGACCACGCGATCGAGACTTACCCGCTCAGCCCGGAAGGTCAGTGGTGGGCGCCGGCTCGTCACGGCGGCACGGCGCCGACTCTCGCCGAGGCGGCTCATCTGGACGAAGAGGAGTACGCGGCTCGCGCTGCTCGACGCGTGTCGAGGAAACAGCAGGATTGACGTTGCTGAGCGTCTCAGGCAGTTCGCTTCTCGCAGCAGCAGGGCTGTTGGCATTGGCCGGAATCAATGCATGGCTCGTGGTGGCAATAGGTTCAGGACGATTGCGCCGAAATCTGTTCATCGGCATCAGAACTCGAGCCACGATGAGTGACGACGAGTCGTGGGAAAAGGCACATCGTGCAGCGATGCCGGGGCTTCGCTGGACCAGCATTCTTGCGGCCGTGTGCGCGGTGGCCGTCGTGCTGGTGGACCGGTGGCCGTTCAGTATCGCCGTGGTGTTCCTCCCGCTGGCGATGATGGTGGTGGCAAGTCTGATCGGGGCCCGATCCGCGGCGCTCTCTCGATAGCGCTTCTGCGGGGATACGAAGGCGGGCCCCGTCTGGAGCCCGCCTCTCAGTATCGGCGTGTCACATCGTGTTGACGATGAGCCCGATGTGGGTGAAGAAGTTCATCGCTCCGAACAGGATGAACGCGACACCGGTGACGGCCCAGACGACCCCGGTGATCTTGATCGGGACGGTCAGCACGGCGGTGGCCTTCTTGAGGCTGTTGACGACGAACGGGAACAGCACGGCGCCGATGCCGATCAGGGCGAACAGGCTCGACATGAAGATGGCTTCGACCAGAGGCCATTCAGCGAACTCTCCGGAGATGGGCTCCTCGGGCGGGGCAGCGAACAGCTTGTACTTGATTCCCGCGACGGCGATGCCGAACAGGGCGAGTCCGAGACCGCCGACGAACACCGAGATCGGCTGGGCGACCTTGGCGAGCGCCGCGAGCGGCTCGGGGCGGGTCAGCGCTTCGGCTCCGCGGCGCCACAGGTAGATCGATGCGCCGAGCAGCAGGACGCCGAAGCCGAGGCTCGTCTCGCCGAAGATGATGTTGTCGAACGGGAAACCGCCTGCTGCCAGGGGCCAGGTCAGCGTCATGTGGAGACCGGTCGTGGTCAGGATGGCGCCCAGCACGCCGAAAGCGAGCGACCATCCCTCAGCACTGACGTCGCTCGGCTTGGTCATGAGCTGGCGGGCCAGGAGGACGATGCCCAACAGGCCTGCGCCGGCGGCGATCGACATGATCGTGTTGTAGGTGGGCATCGTGGCCCAGTCGATCTTCAGCCCTTCCTGGGCCAATGATGTTGCGTGCATTCGGTCACCTCGTGGATTCGATCGGGGTCGTCGTTGACCCTCATCCACTAAAACACATACTGCTGTATAGGTATTCCCATGGGTGGGCCTATACACTGAAGTCGTGGCGTCACCGGTAAGGATCACTTCTCAGGAGCGGAGTAGTGCGCGGCAACGAGACCTAGTCGTGGCGGCGGCTCAGTTGCTCATCGATGAGGGCCCGGGTGCCGTGACCCATCGCAAGGTCGCCGAGGCAGCGGGTGTGCCGCCCGGATCGGCCAATTACTACTTCCCGTCCAAAACCCGTTTGTACGCTGAAGCGGTCCGCGAGGCCGAGGAGATCCGTGGCAATGGCGCACTCCAGATGGCGCACGAGCTGTCACGCAGAAGCCGGTCGGAAAGCACGACCGCATGCTTGCTGATCGAGACGTTTTACGCACCCAGGCTGAGACCCGACGTCGTCACAACTCGTCTGGAGCCGATGCTTGCCGCCCATCGCGATCCGGAGCTGCGCGCCATCATGCTGGCCTCGCGCACCCGGCTGCTGCGTGCTCTTCGGATAGTCCTGGAGAAGTCAGGCTACGAGAGAGTCGCCGCAGGCCAGGACGTCGATCTGTTGGCGCAATCGATCGACGCCTCGTTGATCAGGGCCGGACTCTCCGGCGAACGTGATCCGATCGTTGTCGCAGCGTTGTCGGTCGCCCGGCTCCTGGAATTGGCTCAACTCGAGCCCAGGTAGCAGCGGGGATCAGTCGCCCGTGGCGCCATCGGCCAACTCGCGCAAGATGTCGAGGTGGCCGTTGTGGCGAGCCGTCTCCTCGATCAGGTGGTTCAAGATCCAACGGGCCGTGACCGGCTGAACCCGATCGCCGCGGCGCACCATGTCGAGATCGACATCGGCGAAAACTGCCCTGGTCCGCGCAGCCTCCTCCTCGTAGAGGCGAATGACCTCGGCGATGGGCAGCTCCGAACCCTGCCTGAACTCCGCGTCGGGGTCCTCCTTGCTCCACGGACCATCGTCCTCGCCGCCGAGCAGATCGTGATTGATCCACGACCGCTCGACCCAGCGCAGGTGATTGAGCACATTGGCCGGGCTCATCAGCGGGGAGCCCGGCAGCGGTGCAGTCCGCGCCAGCTCCTCGCTCAGACCACTGACCTTGATCACGGCCGTGTCCTGCGTGTAGTGCAGCATCTGGACCAGGATCGTCCGCTCGTCGAAAGCCGCTGGGATGTCGTCGGTGCGAGTCATGTTTTTCACCCTGCCACAATGTGGGGGTGAGTGAACCTCTGGTGATGGGCATCGAATCGTCCTGCGACGAGACGGGCGTCGGTATCGTCCGCGGTACCGAGCTGCTGGCGCATGCCTTGAGTTCGAGTATGGAGCAGCACGTACGCTTCGGCGGCGTCGTTCCGGAGGTCGCCAGCCGCGCCCATCTGGAGGCGATGGTGCCCACCCTCGAGCAGGCCTATGCCGAATCGGGAATCCGGGTGCAGGACGTCGACGCCATCGCCGTGACGAGCGGGCCCGGGCTGACCGGCGCGCTCCTCGTCGGAGTCGCCGCGGCCAAGGCCTTGGCCCTTGCCCATGACAAGCCGCTTTACGGCGTGAATCACCTCGCAGCCCACGTGGCTGTCGACCAGTTGGAGCACGGCCGGTTCAACGAACGCGTCGCCGCGCTCCTGGTCAGCGGTGGTCACACCGAACTGCTTCTCGTCGACGACATCGTCACCGGCATCACGATGCTGGGCCAGACGATCGACGATGCGGCCGGTGAGGCATTCGACAAGGTTGCCCGCCTCCTCGATCTGCCCTATCCGGGAGGTCCACACATCGACCGGGTCGCCCGCGAGGGGAACCCTGCTGCGATCGCCTTCCCGCGCGGACTCACCACTGGCCGAGACCTCGAGAAGCACCGCTACGACTTCTCGTTCTCCGGCCTCAAGAGTGCGGTGTCCAGGCACGTTCAGCACGAACAGAGGATGGGCCGGACGTTCGACACCGCCGACGTCGCTGCCTCATTCCAAGACGCCGTGTGCGACGTGCTGACCAAGAAGACCATTGCGGCGTGTCTGGACCATGACGTCGACACGTTGATCATCGGTGGCGGCGTGGCTGCGAACGCCCGGCTGCGGCACTTCGCCGAGGAGCGGGCCGCCAAAGCCGGTATCAAGGTCCGCATTCCGCGTCTCGGGCTGTGCACCGACAACGGTGCGATGGTCGCGGCATTGGGTGCCGAGGTCGTACGCCGTGGGATCGCGCCGTCGTCGCTGGACCTGCCGGTCGATTCGAGCATGCCCGTCATGCAGGTCGTGGCTGCCTGACATGACGACGCGTGTTCGGGTGATCCCGGTCGTCATCGTCGCGCTCGTCCTGATCGTGGCAGCCGTCATGTCGTGGACCGGGCGCGATGACGACACGGCGTCCCCGCGGTCATCCCAGCAGCCGCGTGAAGATGCGAAGGCACCGGAACCGACCGGCTGGGTGCCGTCGGATGAGGTGCGGGCCAAGGCGCGTTCGCTGGCCGACGGGCTGAGCCTGGATCAGCTGGCCGGCCAACTCATCATCGCCCGCAGCTTCTCGCACGACACCTCGCTCGCGCTCGTGCGTGACAGACATTTCGCCGGTGTCATGGTCACGGGCCAGCAGATCCTCGACTCCACGACCGAGGACCCGCTCAATGAGGTCAAGGCTTTCAACCGCCAGCTGCAGGATGCCGGTTCCGATCGAGGGTTCCCGGTCATGGTGCCGATCGACCAGGAGGGCGGGCTCGTCGCCCGGCTGACCGATCCGCTGACGGTGTTCCCGACATTCATGTCCGCCGGCGCGGCGGTGACCGGCCACGGTGACGAAGGCGCCGCGGCCGTCACGGCAGCGGCGCGAGCGTCGGGCGCGGAGTTGCGTGCTGCGGGCTACAACACGGTTTTCGCACCGGATGGCGACATCACGATCGGACCGGCCGATCCGATCATCGGCAGTCGCTCCGCGGGATCGGACCCCGCGACGGTCGCAGCAGCAGTCGTGGCAGCTGTCGACGGATATTCCGAGGCGGGGATCATCTCTGCGGTCAAACACTTCCCAGGGCATAACGTCGCGACCGACAGCCACAAAGGCCTGCCCGTACTCGACAGCGACCGTGACCGGCTTCGGTCCCACGATCTGGCGCCGTTCGAGGCCGCGGTCGCACATGCCGCCCCTGGCATCATGACCGGTCATCTCAACGTGCCGGCGATCGACAAGGGTGTCCCGGCCTCGATGTCGCGCAAGGTCATCACGACGGGGCTGCGCAAGAACCTCGGTTACGACGGACTCATCATCAGTGACTCGCTCGGCATGGGTGCGGTCATGAACCGCTATCCAGGAGGCGCGGCCGCAGTAGAGGCGATCAAGGCCGGCAGCGACCTGGCACTGATGCCGGCCGACAATGAACAGGCGTACGACGCGATGCTTGCCGCGCTGAAGTCCGGTGACCTTCCAGAGAAGCAGGCCAGGGATTCGGCTGCTCGTACCATCGCCTATCTTCTGCACGCGGAGGCAACTCCGGCTCCGCCCGGCGAGCCTGGCTCGCACCAGGCCGAGTCCGAAGCGCTCAGTGCCAAGGCCGCCACGATCGTCGCGCATCCGTGCCCGGTGCCGAAGATCGACGCGGTCATGCCGTCAGGCTCGGCGGATGCGGTCGCCGCCTTCCAGATCGCGGCGGTGGAGGCAGGTCTGCCGCTGGGGTCGGGAACCTCCGTCGCCTTGCTGGGTCCGGGAGTCCCGGCCGCAAGCGCGGCAGTTGTCGTCTCGACCGACACCCCTTACGGACTGGCGAACAGCTCGGCGCCGACCAAGATCGCGTTGTACGGCAGCAGTGTCCCGGCGATGCGGGCCCTGGTCAAAGTGCTCATGGGAGACGCGCGAGCGCTCGGCAAGCTTCCTGTCGACATCGGACTGCCTGCGCCCAAGCGCTGTTAGGCAGAACCTGGGCGATCAGCGCGGATGCACCCGGTTGAACCGGAGAGTCTGCCCGGGAGGAGCCTGCGCCAGCCGATCCGTGTGCGCGTCGACCACGACGGCGATGACGGGATAGCCGCCGGTCACCGGATGGTCGGGTCCGAACACGATAGGTTGCCCATCTGCCGCGACCTGGATGCTGCCGCGCAGGCACGGCTCACTCGGAAGCTCGTGCTCCACGGATCGTTCGAGCGAGGGGCCGGTGAGCCGGACGCCGATGCGGTTGGACGTCGGACTGATCTGCCAGGGCTCCTCCAGCAACCTGCGGACGGCAGCGGCGGTGAACCACTCATCGCGCGGACCGAGGACCACGTCGAGCGTGAGTTCGCCGCTCCGGTTGAGCGCAGGAACGTCCTGCATGTCAGGGGCACGGCTCGGTGCGCCGACGTCCAACCTGTCACCGGCAGTCAGCGGGGCGGGTCCGAGTCCGGCCAGGGTATCCGTCGACCGCGATCCGAGCTCGACTTCGCCGGTAAAGCCGCCGGCGACTCCGACATAGGTCCGCAACCCGGCACTGGGCGCACCGAGGCGAAATGTCTGCCCGGCCGCCAGGGGGATCGCGCGACCATAGGCAGCGCCACTCTCGTCGATCTGGATCCCGGTGGCCGCACCAGTCACTGCGACGACGTGATCCCGCTCGGCCCGCAGCACCAGGCCCCCGCCGAGCACCTCGATCGCTGCGGCGTCCGGACGATTGCCGAGAAGGACGTTGGCTTGGCGGAGAGCGCCTCGGTCGAAGGCGCCCGAGACACTGACGCCGAAGTGCCCAAGTCCCGGCCGCCCGCTGTCCTGGATCAGGCTCAGCATCCCCGGAGAGTCGACGTCGAGCGTCATGCGACCACGAACCGGACATGGGATCCGGCTGTCAGCAGTGCCGGCGGCTCACGCCTCGAGTTCCACAGCTGCACCGTGGTGTGACCGATCAGCTGCCAGCCGCCTGGAGACTCGCGGGGATAGATTCCGCTGAACCCGCCGGCGAGCCCGACGGCTCCGCTGGGCACGGCTGTGCGGGGAGTGCTGCGGCGCGGAACGGCCAGACGCCGATCGCCCCCGACCAGGTACGAGAAACCGGGCGCGAATCCGCCGAACGCGACTGTCCAGACCGTCCCGGTGTGGGCCACCACGATCTCCTCGACCGACAAGCCGGTGAGCCGGGCGACCTCGTCGAGATCCGGTCCGTCGTAGTTCACCGGAATCTCGATCGTGATGCCGGGATCTCCGGCTGGCGGTCGGGGCCGGGTGCCCGCGATCAGCGCCCGGATCTCGGGCAGCGCTCCCCGCACCAGGACCGTGCGGGCGCCGAGCACGACCTCGGCCTGTCCGTCGAGCGCTGCGAACCAGGCCTGGGCCTGGGTCAGGTCCTCGCAGTCGATCAGTAGGGCGCGGTCGCCGTACGGGCGGACGTTCATCGCGTGCTCGCGAGCGTGGCTCCGGCGCCTTCCAGTGCCGTCCGGACGGCACTGGCCAGCGCGACGGCGCCGGGGGAGTCGCTGTGCACGCAGATCGAGGCGACCCGACCCAGCAGATCGACTGCCTGTGCGGCCACTGCGGTCGGGCTGTCGAGGACCGCACCGGGTTCGGAACGCGGCACCAGCGTCCCGTCAGGGGCATAGGCGCGGTCGGCGAAGCCTTCGTGGACGATAGGGATTCCCGCGGCCACTGCGAGGCCCAGGGACACCGATCCGGGTAGACCCAGCAGCGGCAGGGGCGAATCGAGTCGCGCGATCGCATCGACGACCGCCTGGGCTTGGGCTTCGTGGTGGACGATCGTGTTGTACAAGGCTCCGTGCGGCTTGACGTACGTGACGGTCCCGCCGACCGAGCGCGCGATGTCGTCGAGTGACTGGATCTGGCCCAGCAGCTCGCGGGTCAGATCGGCGGGTGGCAGGTCGACGAACACCCTGCCGAAGTTGTCGCGGTCCCGGTAACCCACTTGCGCGCCGATCGCGACACCCTGTGCAACGGCGGCCTCGCACGTGGCCCGCATCAGTTCGGGGTCACCGGAATAGGCGCCGCAGCAGACGTTGGCACTCGTGACGACACCGAGCAGGGCGAGATCCTCGCCGGATCTCCATCGGTCCCACGACTCCCCGAGATCGGCATTGAGGTCGATGCGCATGACGTCAGCCTAGGAGCTCGCCCAATCGCGAGTGGTGCGAACCCAATCGCGAGTGGTGCGTCCTGGACGAACACGCCGTCTCAGAACGTCCGAGGCGCACCGCTCGCGGAATCTGGTTGTACCAGGAAGGCGCGGCCCTGGCCTTGAACCCTCGTCATGATGACAGTGGCCCGGTTCGGGCCTTTCAGCTTCATCCTCTTGATGAGCTCCTCGGGGACGATGTCGACGCCGCGTTTCTTGATCGTCAACGTCCCGATCCGGCGCACCTGCAATGCGGCCTTGAGAGGCTTCTCGCGGAACGGCAGTTCGTCGATGATCCCGAACCCCCGCGCCAGCGGCGACGGCTCGAGTCGGTCGGAGCTGACGTACGCGATGTGCGAATCGGGCAGCCAGCCGCCGATTTTCGCGGCGAACTCCATCACGAGTCCTGCCCGGATGACAGCGTCATCGGGTTCGTAGAGATGGCCGCCGACATCCGCGACGGCTACCGGTTCGCTGTCTGCGACGAGCCCCGCCCCGGAAGGCAACACGGTGGCCCGGCGGCTGGCCGTGGCGAATGGCGCCCCCCACAGACACGCTTCGACCAGGTCCCCGCCATCGCTGACCCACTCGGCCTCGACTCCTGCCGGCACGGCGTCATGCGCGAGACCCGGCATGACTTTGGCGACAGCACGGCCCGCCAGCAGTTCGCGGACCCAGTCCCACGGCGGCTGCAGGTCTGCGGTGGAAAATGTCCGACCCCGGCCATCGCGTCGAGCAGGATCGACGAACGCGACTTCGTCACGGCCGATCGGCACGGTTCGGGCATCTGCGCACTCTACGCGTCCTGACAGGTCGAGCGACTGCAGATTGGCCGATGCGATCGCGGCTCTGACCGGGTCGAGTTCGACCCCGCGGACCGCGATACCTGCTCGCGCCAGCGCGATCAGATCACCGCCGATGCCGCAGCCGAGGTCGATCGCCGAGGTGGAGCCGGTCGAGGCCAACCGGGTCGCACGATGCGCCGCAACGCTCATCCGGGTCGACTGCTCGAGCGCATCGTGCGTGAAGTACATCCTTCTCGCATCGGCGCCGAACTTGGTGACGGCCTTGCCGCGCAGATGGTTCTGGGTCACGGCGGCCGCGACGAGTTCGGGAGGGTATGTCTTGCGCAGTCGCGTTCCGAGGGCCAGATCGCTCTCGACGCCCGCGCGGGCCGCCACCTCAGCCAACAACTCCTGCCCGCGTGGGGAGAGCAACTGGTCGAACGTCGACAGATCCATGAAGTGACCATAGCGAGGAGCGGAGCTGGGGGTACCTCCCGCTTGCGGGGGCCGAGAGGTGGGCCGTGGACGAAGTCCAGTGGTGACCATAGCGAGGAGCATGGTGACCATGGCGAGGAGCGGAGCGACGAGAGGTGGGCCGTGGACGTAGTCCACGAATTGAGTCCGGAGCGAAGCGGAGGACGGCCCACCTACTAGCAGTCGCTTGGGTCGAGTGCTAAGTTCTGTATTGGCACTCTCCTCGTGGGAGTGCTAACCCACAGGTGAGTTCGACCCCCGCGACGGCGTACTCACCAATGTCCCAACGTTCACCGTTGAAAGGGGAGGTCGACACGTGTCGGTCACCATCAAGCCGCTCGAGGACCGTCTGGTCATCCAGGTTGTCGAAGCAGAGCAGACCACTGCGTCCGGACTCGTTATTCCGGACACCGCCAAGGAGAAGCCGCAGGAAGGCATCGTCGTTTCGGTCGGCCCCGGTCGGGTCGATGACAACGGCAACCGCGTTCCGCTCGACGTTGCAGTCGGCGACAAGGTTATCTTCAGCAAGTACGGCGGCACCGAGGTCAAGTACGCGGGCGAGGAGTACCTCATCTTGTCCGCGCGCGACGTTCTCGCTGTCGTTTCGTGATTTGACGCCCCGGCGCCCGTGAGGGCGCCGGGGTCTCTCACGTCCTGAGAAGCACCAGTCTCCCCAGTCGCACCCATATTTTTGAAAGAGGCTTATATGCCCAAGATTCTCGAATTTGACGAGAACGCCCGCCGCTCACTCGAGCGCGGCGTCGACAAGCTTGCCAACACCGTCAAGGTCACGCTCGGCCCCAAGGGTCGCTACGTCGTCCTCGACAAGAAGTGGGGCGCTCCCACGATCACGAACGACGGTGTGACCGTCGCCCGCGAGGTCGAGCTCGACGACCCGTTCGAGAACCTCGGCGCCCAGCTGGCCAAGGAAGTCGCCACCAAGACCAATGACGTCGCCGGTGACGGCACCACCACCGCGACCGTCCTGGCGCAGGCCATGGTCCACGAAGGTCTGCGTGCCGTTGCTGCGGGCGCCAACCCGGTCGGCCTGAAGAAGGGCATCGAGGCTGCCGTCAAGGCTGTCACCGAGCAGCTCCACTCGCAGGCTCGTGAAGTCGACGACATCAAGGACATGACCGACGTCGCGACCGTCTCGTCGCGTGACGCCCACATCGGCGAGCTCATCGCCGAGGCATTCGACAAGGTCGGCAAGGACGGTGTCATCACCGTCGAAGAGTCCAACACGATGGGCACCGAGCTCGAGTTCACCGAGGGCATGCAGTTCGACAAGGGCTACCTGTCGCCCTACATGGTGACCGACACCGAGCGTATGGAAGTCGTTCTCGACGATCCCTACATCCTGGTCAACCAGGGCAAGATCTCCTCGGTCAGCGATCTGCTGCCGATCCTGGAGAAGGTCGTCCAGGCCGGTAAGCCGCTGTTCATCATCGCCGAGGACATCGAGGGCGAAGCGCTCTCGACCCTGGTCGTCAACAAGATCAAGGGCACGTTCACGTCGGCCGCCGTCAAGGCACCCGCGTTCGGTGACCGCCGCAAGGCCATGTTGCAGGACATTGCGACCCTCACGGGCGCCGAGGTCGTGACGCCCGATGTCGGTCTCAAGCTCGACACGATCGGCCTCGAGGCGCTCGGTACCGCGCGCCGCGTCGTCATCACCAAGGACGCCACCACAATCATCGAAGGCGGTGGCGACAAGGCCGACGTCGACGGTCGGGTCAGCCAGATCAAGGCCGAGATCGAGAACACCGATTCGGACTGGGACCGCGAGAAGCTGCAGGAGCGTTTGGCCAAGCTCGCGGGCGGCGTCTGCGTCATCCAGGTCGGCGCGGCCACCGAGGTCGAGCTCAAGGAGAAGAAGCACCGCATCGAAGACGCCGTCTCGGCGACTCGTGCAGCGATCGAAGAGGGCATCGTCGCCGGTGGCGGCTCGGCTCTTGTCCACGCTGTCTCGGTGCTCGACGACAACCTCGGCCTCGTCGGCGACGAAGCTGTCGGCGTCCGGATCGTCCGCATCGGCGCCGACGCGCCGCTGGAGTGGATCGCCCGCAACGGCGGCGTCTCCGGTGAGGTCGTCGTCAACAAGGTGCGCGAGAGCGGCCAGGGCTACAACGCGGCCACCGACACCTACGGCGACCTGGTCGCCCAGGGCGTCCTCGACCCGGTCAAGGTCACGCGTTCCGCGCTGGCCAACGCCGCGTCGATCACCGCGATGCTGCTGACGACCGAAACGCTGATCGTCGAGAAGCCGGCCGAAGAGGCCGGCGCCGACGCGCACGCAGGTCACAACCACTGATCGGTTGAATCAAGCACGGCGCCCGCCCCGGTTCTCCGGGGCGGGCGTTGTACGTTCTAGGACGTGAGCGTCCATGACTTCGAAGCCATCCGAGCCGACCTGGGATTGCCGCCGGCCGCCGACAGCGATCGGTTTCCTCCTGACGTCCTGGCAGAGGCCGACAAGATCGCGGCGACTGACGCTGGAGAGGTCGATGACGCGACGGCATTGCCGTTCGTGACGATCGATCCCGAGGGAGCCAGAGATCTCGATCAGGCGGTCTACCTAGAACGTCGAGGGGCCGGCTTCCGAGTCCACTATGCGATAGCCGATCTCGGATCGGTGATTCCTCCGGGGGGCGCGGTCGACGCCGAAGCGCGGCGACGTGGGCAGACGATCTACCTGCCCGACGGGCGTGTCCCGCTGCATCCGCCGGTGCTGTCCGAGGGGGCGCTGAGCCTGCTGCCCGACGAGGTCCGCGGTGCGGCACTGTGGACGATCGACGTCGACGAGCAAGGTGTCGCGACGCACGTCGATGTCAGGCGGGCAGCGGTCCGCTCGATCGCCCAACTCGACTACGACGGGGTGCAAGCCGGATTCGACGCAGGCGCACCGCACCCCTCGATCGAGCCGCTGGCCGACCTGGGGCGGCTGCGTCGGGCGGTGCGAGTCGAGCTCGGCGCCGTCGAGCTGGCTCTGCCGGAGCAGGAGGTCGTGATGACCGACAGCGGCTGGCGGGTCCACATGCGTCAGCGCACCGACGTCGACGGGTGGAACGCTGAGATCTCGCTGCTGACCGGCATGGCGGCCGCGCAGCTCATGCTGGGGGCCGGGATCGGTCTGCTGCGCACCTTGCCACCGAGTGAGGACAGCGACCGCGCGGCCTTCCTGCGGACCGCCCAGGCCTTGGGCGTCCAGGTCGCCGACGGGGCCACCGCCTCCCAGGTCCTGGCTGATCTCGATCCCGAGCTGGCTACGTCGATCGCACTGATGCGCGACGCCACCCGTCTGCTGCGCGGTGCGGCGTACGAGTCGTTCGACGGGGCCGCGCCCCAGCAGCCCGTGCATGCCGGCGTGGGCGGGCCGTACGCGCACGTGACGGCACCACTGAGGCGATTGGCCGACCGGTTCGGCACCGAGGTGTGTCTCGCGATCTGTGAGAAACGTCCGGTCGCTGCCTGGGCCCGCGAGGCGCTGCCGTCGCTGGGCGAGATCATGCGCGACTCCGACCGACGTGCGTCCCAAGCCGATCGTTCGTGTATCGACCAGGCCGAGGCCTGGGAGCTGGCCGGCCGGGTGGGGGAGTCGTTCGATGCCATCGTGGTCAGGGCTGACCGCGAAGAGGGCGAGATCATGCTGATGGCGCCCCCGGTACTTGCCAGCTGTCGGGGAGCCGACCTGCCAGAAGGCCAGCAGGTCGCGGTCCGGCTGCTGGAGCTCGAACCGACAGGCCGCCGGATCGTCTTCGAATACGGGGGCACTTTGCCTACTCCATCAATCTAAGGGTAGGCTACCCTTAATTCGGGTTCATCTCCTGCGTGGTCGTGGTGGCCGCAGGAGATGAACCCGGAGCTTTTGGACCCGGCGTCAGCTCGAACGGCGGCGCAGCGCCAGCCCGGCGATGAAGATGTCGAGCTTGCGGCTGTACAGTCCGCGTCCTTCCCACACCTCGTCGTGCGAGTAGGCGTCGAGGATCTCCTCGGGGTGAGCGGTCTGTATCTTGCGCAATCGACTCATTTGAATCGAGCTGTCGAGCGCCAAAGAGATCGGAAATTCGACGGCCACGGCGGCATCCTCTGGCTCGAATCCCTGGCCTTGGACCGTACTCACCCAGTCCGACATCTGCTCGAGCAGGGCCGGAGCCGGCCTCGAGGCGAGCTGGCTGGCCCGGTCGAGACCCGGGAATGCATCGCAGACCCGCCAGACTGCTTCGCCGATCTCGCGCACGAGCTCTTCCCACCCGAGATCACTGCCCGGCCACGTCGTCGTGCGATGGGCGCGGTCGAGCGCGTGGATTAATAGATCATCTCGGTCGGTCACATAACGGTAGAGGCCTGAGTGCGCGACGCCGAGACGGCGAGCCACTGACGGCATACTGAACTGATCCACACCATCGTCGAGGGCCGCTTGTGCGATGACGTCAACGGTCAACGCGCGCGGGCGCCCAGGCTTGCGCTCCATAAGCGACAGCCTACAACCGGAATCGGATGAACCGCTGCTTGAAACCCGAATCAATTTCGGGCGTGGCGGTGGACGTCGGACCGGCGAGGGTCGAGGGATACCATGAACGCATGGAGCAGACGGGTATTCCTGACAAATTCGCAAATCTTGGACTCACGTACGACGATGTGCTCCTGTTGCCCGGTGAGACCGATGTCGTGCCCAGTGAGGTCGACACCACCGCGCGCTTGACCCGTAACCTGTCGCTGCGCGTCCCGCTGCTCTCGAGCGCGATGGACACCGTGACCGAGTCCCGCATGGCGATCGCCATGGCGCGCGAGGGTGGCATCGGAATCTTGCACCGCAATCTCTCGATCGAGGATCAGGCCTATCAGGTCGATCTGGTCAAACGGACGCAGACCGGAATGATTCCGAACCCTGTGACGATCAATCCGAAGGCCACGCTGGAAGAACTCGATGAACTGTGTGGCGAGTACCGTGTCTCGGGTCTCCCGGTCGTCGACCAGGACAACAAACTGTTGGGCATCATCACCAACCGCGATCTGCGCTTCGTCCCGGTCGCCGAATGGGGTACGCGCACCGTCAACGAGATCATGACGCCGATGCCGTTGATCACCGGTCCTGTCGGCATCAGCCGTGAGGACGCGTCGGCGTTGCTGCGTGCGCACAAGCGTGAGCGACTGCCCATCATCGACGCCGAAGGGCACCTCGCCGGACTCATCACCGTCAAGGACTTCGTCAAGTCCGAGCAGTACCCTCTGGCCAGCAAGGCCGAGGACGGCCGGCTGCTCGTCGGCGCCGCTATCGGCTTCTTCGGCGACTCGTGGGAGCGGGCCAACGCGCTGCGCGAGGCAGGCGTCGACGTCCTCGTCGTCGACACTGCGCACGGACACGCCCGCCTGCTGCTCGACATGGTCCGCCGGCTCAAGGCCGACCGGGCATTCGACGGAGTCGAGATCATCGGCGGCAATGTCGCGACCCGCGCCGGTGCCCAGGCACTGATTGATGCCGGTGTCGACGCGGTCAAGGTCGGCGTCGGCCCCGGCTCGATCTGCACGACCCGAGTCGTCGCAGGCGTCGGCGTCCCGCAGATCACAGCCGTATACGAAGCGTCCTTGGCATGTGGACCTGCTGGTATCCCCTTGATCGCAGACGGCGGTTTGCAATATTCGGGCGATATCGCCAAGGCGCTCGTCGCCGGAGCGGACACTGTGATGGTCGGCTCCCTGCTGGCCGGCTGTGAAGAGAGCCCGGGCGAACTGATCTTCGTCGCGGGCAAGCAGTTCAAGAGCTATCGGGGCATGGGGTCGCTGGGTGCCATGGCCTCGCGCGGCAAGAAGTCCTACTCCAAGGACCGCTACTTCCAGGCCGATGTCGTCAGCGACGACAAGATCGTCCCCGAAGGCATCGAGGGACAAGTCGCTTACCGCGGTCCCCTTGCGGCGGTCGCACATCAGCTCGTGGGCGGGTTGCACCAGTCGATGTTCTATGTCGGAGCGCCGACGATCCCCGATCTGCAGCGCAATGGCCGGTTCGTGAGGATCACGACGGCGGGGCTCAAGGAGAGTCATCCGCACGATATCCAGATGACAGCCGAGGCGCCCAATTACGCTTCGCGCTAACGTCGAGGCGTGAACAACAACCGCAACGTCGCTGTCTTCATCGACGCCGAGAATCTCTTCAAGGGGTACGGCAAGCTCGAAATCCCTGATATCTCCATGGAGGAGATCCTCGATCAGCTCGAAGTCGCCGCCGCCCGCGAGGCAGGTGCCGGCACGATCGCGCTCGCGCGTGCCTTCGCCGACTGGGGCGCGCTCGGTCTCGAGGACTATCGGCGTGACGTCGAACGCGCGGGCGTCGAGACGGTCCAGGTCTTCAGCGTCGGCAAGGCCGAGAAGAATGCCGCTGACATCGTGCTGGTCGTCGATGCCCTGCGCGCTGCGGCCGATCTCGACCAGCTCGAGGTGTTCATCCTGGTTTCCGCCGATGGCGATTTCGTGCCGCTGGTGAGGCGTCTGCACGAACTCGACAAGTACGTCATCGGCGCGACGCTCGCCGATCATCCGGTGAACTCGTTGCTGGAACGCGAGGTCGATCAGTATGTGCCGCTGAAGACCAAGCCCGTTCCCCCCGCTGCCGCGCTCCAGCCGATCTTCTCGGCAAACCTGTCGACTGACCCGAAGGCGCTCAAGCTGCCCCCGCAGCCGTCGACGCCGAAGCGGGCGCCTGAGCCGAAGATCGACAAGCCGGTAGTGAAGAAGGTCAAGGAGGTCAGCGAGCGCAAGGAACCGGCCGTCAAGAAGCCGGCCAAGCTGTCCTGGCACGAGATGGCCAAGGAAATCGAAGTCATCCACGACCAACCCGCGAGTTCGCCTGCGGAGTACAAAGCGATCATCGAGAAGATCCTCTTGGATTCCAAGGTCCGCAGCTTCTGCGACAAGCTCGCCAATGCCGGCGGCACGCTGCCGATCCTGGCGATGGCGATCAAGGCCGCCGCGCCGAAGATCAGTCCGTCCGATGCTCGGGTCGGTTCGATGTCGCGAGCCTTGCGATTCGCGCTCGCCGACACCCAGTACGCATTGGCCCGCGAGAGCGACGATGTGCAGCCGGTGCTGGTGCGGCGCAACGCCAATCCGGCCGGCATGCTGACCGATCTTTCACTCGACGACATCCAGCGCGGCGTCCAGTAAGGCACACCCGAGACGCGCACTAGCCAACCACTAGGCTGGTGCTCATGGCAGACATCGAGATCGGCACAGCCAAGCGCGGTCGACGGGCATACTCCTTTGACGACATCGCGATCGTCCCGAGCCGACGCACGCGTGACCCCGAAGAGGTGTCGACAGCCTGGCAGATCGATGCCTACCGATTCGACCTTCCGGTCATCGCGGCACCCATGGATTCGGTCATGAGCCCCGAGACGGCTATCGCGCTCGGCAAACACGGCGGACTCGGTGTGCTCGATCTCGAGGGGCTGTGGACCCGCTACGACAATCCTGAAGAGCTGCTCGACGAGGTGGCCAGCATTGAGGGACCTCAGGCCACCAAGCGTCTGCAGGAGATCTACGCCGAGCCGATCAAGGCCGAGCTGATCACCGCGCGACTTCAGCAGATGCGATCGGCCGGCGTCACGGTGGCCGGGTCATTGTCTCCAGCCCGCACCAAGGAGTTCGCCGACACCGTTGTGGCCGCAGGCGTCGACCTGTTTGTGATCCGTGGCACGACGGTCTCGGCCGAGCATGTCTCCGGTCAGACGGAGCCGCTCAATCTCAAAGAGTTCATCTACGAGCTCGACGTGCCCGTCATCGTCGGTGGCTGTGCCACCTATCAAGCAGCCCTGCACCTCATGCGCACCGGGGCCGCCGGTGTCCTGGTCGGTTTCGGCGGCGGTGCTGCGCACACGACTCGTTCAGTGCTCGGCATCTCGGTGCCCATGGCGTCGGCCGTGGCCGATGTCGCCGCGGCACGTCGTGACTACCTCGATGAGTCTGGCGGACGTTACGTCCACGTCATCGCCGACGGATCGATCGGGCGCAGCGGCGATATCGCCAAGGCGATCGCGTGCGGTGCCGACGCCGTCATGATCGGTTCGCCGTTCGCGCGTGCCTCGGAAGCGCCCGGCCGCGGTTATCACTGGGGTGCAGAGGCCTGGCACCCCGATCTGCCGCGCGGCGAGCGAGTCGACATCGGAACCGTCGGTGACTTGGAGTCGGTGCTGTTCGGCCCCTCGTCGGTCCCGGACGGCACCATGAATCTGATCGGTGCGCTGCGTCGCGCGATGGCCACGACGGGTTACACCGATGTCAAGGAGTTCCAGCGGGTCGAGGTTGTCGTCGGCTGATGCGCATCGAGCCGGTTGCTTTCGATCATCCGGATGCGGTCATGCTCCGCGATGAGCACGTCGCACTGGGCAATCAGCTCTACGCCGACGATCCGGCGGCGGTGCATCGGGGCGGGTCCGAGGGGCTCGATCCGGCCTCGGTGCTCGCGACCTATGTCGCCTACGACGCCGAGGGGCCGGTCGGGCATGCGTGCGTACGACGCCTCGATGGCGAATTGGCCGGGGAGCTCGAGATGAAGCGGTTGTACGTCCGTCCCGCATCCCGCGGGACCGGCGTCGCCGACGAGCTGCTGGCAGCGATCGAACACGTTGCCCGTGGCCAAGGTGTCGCTCGCATCCTGATTCACACGGGCGACCGCCAACATGCCGCCCTCGGGTTCTACGGCCGTCATGGGTACACTCCGATCCCGGTCTTTGCGCCCTACGAAGCCGTCACGTATTCCCTGTGCTTCGAGAAGCGATTCTGAACTCGTCGTGATTGGTTGTCACGAATGTGATGCGTGCCACAGATATCGGCTCGCGTGCGGTCTACGTTTGAAGTAACCGATTGAAGCAACCAATCACATCCCGCCTCTGGCGGGTGGACGAAAGGGAACCATCATGAGGAATCGAATCGCCACTGCCGTCGCCGCCTCAGTAGCCGCGATCGGCCTGGTATCGGCCAGCGGAGGAACTGCGAGCGCAGAGCCCTCGGGCAACTACGACTACGTCTGTGTATCCACCAATGGAACCAGCTACACCATGGCCGACGGTGAGAAATTGAGCAACTGCAAGGGCTCGTACCTGCAGAAGTACATCAACGGTCAGCAGGTCGAAACCGTCCACTTGACCGGACAGGGCACGCCGGCATCGCCGAACCAGCTCGACGGCTACTGCATCGTCGGATTGGCGCTCGGCGGAACCGCCGCGATCGTGTTCCCGCCGGCCGGCGCAGCCGAGCTTGTCTTCGCGGCAGCCAGCGGCGTCCTCACATTGGCGGACTGTCTCGCCTGATCTGAGATCGATCACGAGCTGTGCCCGACCGTGAAAGGTCGGGCACTGCTTCGTTCGCTTCGACGTCGCACATCACACCCTCCGGGGATAGCCGTCGACTCAGGCCTGCCTTAGCATGGTGAGGCTAGCCTTATTCTGGGCAGCCTGAAACAGAAGGAAAGCCCCGATGAAGTCTTCTCTTGCCACGCTGGGTGTGCTGACGATGGCCGCGCTGAGCCTCGGCGCCTGCGCCTCCGACCCCTCCGAGCAGACGGCGTCAGGCGATCTGACCGTCGCCGCCTCCGATTCTGAGTGCAAGGTCTCCGCGACCAAACTGGACGCCGGTCCGTCAACATTCAAGGTCACCAACAAGGGCTCGCGTGTCACGGAGTTCTACGTCTACGCCGAGGGTGACCGCATCCTGGGCGAGGTCGAGAACGTCGGTCCGGGCTTGACGCGCAACCTGGTCGTCGACCTGCCCAAGGGCACCTATGAAGGCGCCTGCAAGCCCGGCATGATCGGCGACGGTATTCGCCAGACGCTGACTGTCACGGGTGAGGCCGCCAAGTCGCTGTCCGACTCCGAAGAGCTCAAGGCCGCAGCCGAAAGCTATGCCCGCTACGTCAAGTCGCAATCCGATGCGCTGATCGTCAAGACCACCGAGTTCGTCGACGCGGTCAAGGCGGGCAAGGTCGACGAGGCCAAGGCGTTGTTCCCTGTCGCACGCACCTACTGGGAGCGCATCGAGCCGGTTGCCGAGAAGTTCGGCGACCTCGATCCGATCACCGACGGCCGAGAGCCCGACGCGATCGCCGAAGGCGTCGACTTCACCGGCTGGCACCGCATCGAGAAGCAGCTCTGGGTCGAGAACAACACCGAAGGCATGGACAAGTACGCCGATCAGCTCCTTGTCAACGTCAAGAAGATCGTCGCGCTCGGCCAGGACGCTCCGCTGACGGCACTCGAGCTCGCACAGGGCTCGAAGGGCCTGCTCGACGAGGTCGCGACCGGCAAGATCACGGGTGAGGAAGACGAGTTCAGCCACACCGATCTGTGGGACTTCAAGGCCAATATCGAGGGTTCGCAGGCCGCGATCGCGTCGCTGCGCCCGGTCCTGGAGAAGCAGGATCCCGAACTGGTCGCCAAGCTCGACGCCGAGTTCGCGGCCGTCGACAAGGAACTCAACCAGCATCAGGACCAGACGACCGGCGACTGGGCGTTCTACGACAAGCTGACGAAGGAGCAGATCAAGGCTCTTTCGGATGCTGTTGCGGCGCTGAGCGAGCCGATCAGCCAGGTCGCGGCCGTCGTGTCGAAGTCGGCCTGATCAAACGCGATAGCTGGGTGACAATAGAGCTGTGAATAACAAGATCCCCACGTCGGGGTCCGGCGTGTCCCGTAGGAAGCTGCTGGGCGCGGCCGGACTCGGCGTGGTGGCCGCCGGTGCGGTCGGAGCCGGTGCCGGCTACGCCGCTGCCGACAAGTCGGCGCCGCCGGTCGTGCCTGATCCCGATGCCTTGCCGGTTCCTTTCGAGGGCAAGCATCAGGCCGGGATCGTCACGCCGGCGCAGGACCGGCTCTACTTCGCCGCGTTCAAGCTGACGACCGAGAGCCGTGGGGACCTGATCCTGCTGCTGCAGGATTGGACGGCGGCTGCCCGCCAGCTCACTCAAGGCAATGACGTCGGGCAACTGGGCGCCGTGGGCGGCTCGCCGTACGCGCCGCCCGAAGACACGGGTGAGGCCCTCGGGTTGCCGCCGTCGGGACTCACGATCACAGTCGGCTTCGGTCGCGGAATGTTCGTCGACGACTCGGGCAAGCCCCGGTTCGGGCTCGATGGCAAACTGCCCGATCTGCTGAAAGAACTGCCCTCCTTCAGCGGTGATCGTCTGGATCCGGCGATCAGCGGGGGAGACCTGGCGATCCAGGCATGCGCCAATGATCCGCAGGTCGCAGTGCACGCCGTGCGTAATCTGGTCCGGATCGCCTTCGGCCGGGCGTCTGTGCAGTATTCGCAGATGGGTTTCGGACGCACATCGTCGACCTCGTCGGCGCAGGTCACGGCTCGCAATCTCTTCGGTTTCAAGGACGGAACGGCCAATATCAAGGTCGAGGACAAGAAGGACGTCGAGGACTTCATCTGGGTCCATCCCGAAGACGGCCCTGATTGGCTGGTCGGTGGTTCCTATCTCGTGACCCGCAAGATCGACATGCGGATCGAGACCTGGGACCGCGAGTCCCTGGAAGGCCAGGAGAACATCATGGGCCGGGCCAAGGGGTCAGGTGGCCCCTTGTCAGGCGGCGACGAGTTCGATGTGATCGACTTCACGGCCAAGACCGACGCCGGGGAGCTCTCGATCGCCGAGAAATCCCATGTGCGTCTGGCTCATCCTGATTTCAACAAGGGTGCCAAGCTGCTGCGACGTGGCTACAACTTCGTCGACGGGTCGAATGGCCTGGGGCAGCTTTCGGCGGGTCTGTTCTTCATCGCGTATCAGCGAGATCCCTTCAAGCAGTTCGTGCAGATCCAAAAGTCCCTGGCAGGGCTCAACAACGATCTGCTCAACGAGTACATCGTCCACGTCGGTTCGGGGCTGTTCGCCTGCCCGCCAGGCGTCGGGTCCGAGGGCTATTGGGGCGAACGCCTGTTTTCCTGAGAGCGGGGTTACCGGTCAGTAGCCATGTGACACCGCCGATGTCATACTCGGGGTATGACAATGTTCGACGTGCCGACCACCACCTCGTCGCCTGTGTCGGAAGCCAGGCTCGCCCAGCTGACGGCACTGATCAGGTCGACATCAGGCCAGACCCGCACGACCCATTCGCCTTTGAATGGCGAAGTCGTCGCTGAGATTCCCGAATCGACTCTGGCCGACGTCGATACCGCATTCGACACAGCGCGCGTCGCCCAGGACCGCTGGGCCAAGACCTCGCTGGCAGAGCGCAAGCGGATACTGCTGCGATTTCACGATCTGGTCCTCGAACACCAAGAGGAGCTGCTCGACCTGATCCAGATCGAGTCGGGCAAAAGTCGCCGACATGCCTTCGACGAAATCGCCCACCTGGCCTTGACGGCGCGATTCTATGCGCGTCGGCTGCGAAGCCAGTTGGCCCCCAAGCGTCGCAACGGCGCACTTCCGACGCTGACCTCCATCACGGTCAATCAGGTTCCCAAGGGGATCGTCGGCATCATCAGCCCGTGGAACTATCCGTTGACCATGGCGATCGCGGACGGATTGCCCGCCGTTGCCGCAGGCAATGCGGTCGTGCACAAGCCCGACAGTCAGAGTCCGCTCATCGCGCTGGCGGCGATCGAACTGCTGCGCGAAGCGGGTCTCCCCGGGGATGTCTGGCAGGTTGTCAGCGGAGCCGGATCAGTCATCGGCACGGCGATCATCGAGCGGGCCGACTATGTCTGCTTCACCGGATCGACGGCGACCGGCAAGATCATCGCGGCGCAGGCCGCCGCGCGTCTGATCAGCTGTTCGCTCGAACTCGGTGGCAAGAACCCCATGATCGTGTTGCCAAGCGCCGATATCGAACGGGCAGCTGACGGTGCGGTCCAAGCCTGCTTTTCGTCTGCCGGTCAGCTGTGTGTGTCGATCGAGCGGATCTACGTGCCGCAGGATCGGTTCGAGGAGTTCAAGGCCGCCTTCGTCTCGCGCGTCGAGCATCTGTCGCTGGGGGCATCCCTCGACTGGGATGTCGAAATAGGTTCGCTCGTCTCCCAGGCCCAGCTCGATGTCGTCACCGAACACGTGGATGATGCGAAGAAGACCGGAGCGACGGTGTTGGTCGGCGGTAAGCCCCGACCAGATATCGGGCCCTACTTCTTCGAACCGACGGTGCTCGAAGGTGTATCGCCCGAGGCCGAATGCTTTGCCGGCGAGACGTTCGGTCCGCTGGTCGCGCTGTATCCGTACGCCACGGTCGAAGACGCGATCCGACTCGCCAACCAGGGGGAGTACGGGCTGAATGCCAGCGTGTGGGGCAGGCCCCGCGAGGCCAAGGTCATCGCTCCGCGCATCAAAGCCGGGACGGTCAACATCAACGAAGGATTCTCCGCGACATTCGGCAGCGTCGACGCACCCATGGGCGGTATGCGCCAATCCGGGCTCGGACGCCGGCAGGGCGCTGAAGGAATCCTGCGCTATACCGAGCCGCAATCGGTGGGCGTCCAACGACTGATGCCCATGTCGGGTCCGTCATTTTTGGAGTCGGACAAGTTTGCGGGGCTTCTCACCACTGGTCTCAAGGTCCTGAGGAGGACTCCGCGTGCCTAATCAGGAATTTGACTACGACGTCTTGATCATCGGATCGGGATTCGGCGGTAGCGTCTCGGCGCTGCGGCTGACCGAGAAAGGGTACAAAGTCGCTGTGCTCGAGGCCGGCAAGCGATTCGCGGACAAGGACTTCGCCAAGAGCTCGTGGCGGCTGCGCAAATTCTTGTGGATGCCGCAGATCGGCTGCTACGGAATTCAGCGCATCGACAAGCTCAAAGACGTCTTGATCTTGTCGGGTGCCGGTGTCGGCGGGGGTTCCTTGGTCTATGCCAACACGTTGTATGAACCGCTCGACCCCTTCTACAAAGACCCTGCCTGGGGGCATATCACCGATTGGAAGACCGAGCTCGCGCCCTACTACGATCAGGCCAAGCGCATGCTCGGGGTCACGATCTATCCCCACGTCACGCCGGCAGACGAGGTGGTCAAGAAGGTCGCGGAGCGCATGGGTGTAGGCGGCACATTCCACCACACCCCGGTCGGGGTCTACTTCGGGCAACCGGGTGAGAAGGTCGCCGATCCCTACTTCGGCGGTGCCGGGCCGGAGCGCAATGCATGTCTCAACTGCGGTGAATGTATGACCGGTTGTCGGCACAACGCCAAGAACACTCTCGTCAAGAACTATCTTCATCTCGCGGAGGCGGCGGGCGCCGAAGTGCATCCGCTGACGACCGTGACAGCGGTGCGTCCGCGTGCCGGTGGCGGTTACGAGATCGAGACTCGACGCACCAACAAGCGCTTTCGACCGCATCGCACGATCACAGCCGAGCAGGTTGTCTTCTCTGCGAGCACGATGGGCACCCAGAAGCTTCTGCACAAGATGCGGGATCAGGCGATCCTTCCGCACCTCTCGGATCGGTTGGGCGTCCTGACCCGGACGAACTCCGAAGCGCTGCTCGGCTCGATCGCCGACGAGAAGGATGTCGACTACAGCGAGGGCGTCGCGATCACGTCATCCTTCCACCCCGACGAGTTCACGCATATCGAGCCGACCCGTTACGGCAAGCGATCGAATGCCATGTCACTGATGCAGACGGTCCTCACCGACGGCAGCACTGACCGTGCGCGTTGGAAGGTGTGGTTGCGTGAGATGTGGAGACAGAAGCGGAATCTATTCAAGCTCTACGACCTACGGCACTGGTCGGAACGTACGATCATCGCCCTTGTCATGCAGACGCATGACAACTCGATCACGACGTACACCAAGCGCGGCCTGACGGGGAAGCGAAAACTGACCTCCCGGCAGGGGCATGGCGCGCCCAATCCGGCCTTCATCGAACCAGGCCATCGGGCAGTGCAGATGATGGCTGAGGAAATGGGCGGCACGCCAGGCGGCACGATAGGCGAGCCCTTCAACGTTCCGCTGACCGCCCACTTCATGGGCGGCTGCGCGATCGGCGACACGGCCGAGACGGGGGTCGTCGACCCGTATCAGCGGTTGTACGGTCACCCCGGTCTGCATGTTGCTGATGGTTCGACCATCACCGCCAACCTCGGCGTCAACCCCTCGCTCACGATCACCGCTCAAACCGAGCGGGCGATGTCCTATTGGCCCAACAAAGGTGAGCCGGACCAGCGCCCGGCCATGGGCGAGGGCTATCGCAAGGTGGAACCTGTGCCGCCTCGTTCACCCGCCGTGCCGGCCGATGCTCCGGCGGCCCTTCGCCTGCCCATTGTCGGGGTCAGCTAGCCAATGGCCTGCAATCCCAAGGGGCGCTCGGCAAGGGGGACCCCCCGGTGCAGGGCTGAAGTCGAGGTCGTGTAACTTAATCCATGCAAGCCAAGCACGAACAACTAGCAAGTAGCTGCAACATGGTGACCGACCCGGGATTGACCGGTGAAAACGAACCATGTAAGTTATCCCAGCAGCCACAACAACATTGCTAGCCGTTGGCTGTGCACAGTGACCGACCCCGTGTGTTTTGGGTGAAAACGAGCTGTGCTTGTTTGGCCAGTTGCCCCGTGCCTGATGTCCTTTGGGATTGATGGGTGGTGAGCGTCTGATTCTTGAGAACTCAACAGTGTGTCAAAAGTCGATGAGATTAATTGGTAGTACCCCGTCGGTTTTGATCGGCAGCCTTTTTGGTTGTTG